>JBBKWK010000121.1:0-20493 GCA_037968915.1 Pontixanthobacter sp. | reverse complement strand
AACATAACCCGGCTGATCGCTTCTCGTCCTGAAACCGGCTCCATTGGTCGTAGATGAATGGAATTTAACCATGTTCCGGGAACTATTTTGCGCAATTGCGGACGCGAAAAGGGGAATTCCCAGCAATGGTCCGATGATGCATTTGCCGATTCGGTGCGATGAATTGCTAGATGTAGGGGGTCAGGCCGCGCTTGCTTGCCCTATGTAGGTGAAGGGCTATCTGACCACCAATGAGGTGATCCACATGGGCGGCCATGAGTGTGGGCCGCAAATGCAAATGGGGCCGGCATTGCTGCCGACCCCACTCTCACCTGCGCGTGGCCTTCCGAAGAAGGACTTGGCGGCCGATGTTGCGCTTCCCGTTCGTGCCAAACCCGAAGATTTGGACGATCGCTGGCGTTGTCACCGGTGCTCGCGCCGGCATCCGGTTCCTTCCAGTTCCAGTTCCGATCCGAAGATCTTTCCCTTCCCCTTTCGGTTCCGAGACCGTCCCGCCCTTGTTGGTCAGTTTTCTCAAACGGTTTCGCAATTGCCAAAGCGCTTGCAATCCCATCGATCCCTGACCGGACTGACCGGCCCATAGTGGCGCTACGTTCGCGTTCCGCTCACCGGATTTCCCGGCTCCAGGCCGAAACCCTTTGCGAGAAGCCCTCCTGGACCGCGTGGACAGACACCACCATGACAGATTGGTTCAAATTCTTGCCTAATTTCAAGTCGTTAGACCGTCTCTTAGAGAAGCTTTCTTGCCTTTCCGATGACTTGAGATTGCTCCGCGATGCCGAGTCGTGCAAGTAACTTATCCACCGCAAGCCGATTTAGCGGTGGACAGCGGTGGATAACTCAACATTTCATCGCAGATGCTACCGATCGCGCTGGGCGAGAAGCCGTAAACGCAGCGCGTTGAGTTTGATGAAACCCTCGGCGTCTTGTTGGTCGTATGCGCCGGCATCGTCTTCAAAGGTGACATGACGTTCGGAATACAGGCTGTTAGGCGATTTCCTGCCTACAACGGAGGCATTTCCTTTATACAGTTTGAGACGGACGGTGCCGCTAACCTTGGTTTGGCTATGGTCTATCGCCGCCTGCAGCATTTCGCGTTCGGGCGAGAACCAGAAACCATTGTAGATCAGTTCTGCATAGCGCGGCATCAGTTCATCTTTTAAATGCGCGGCGCCGCGATCGAGCGTTATTTGCTCGATTCCGCGATGGGCGCGGGCGTAAATCTCGCCGCCCGGTGTTTCATACATGCCGCGGCTTTTCATGCCGACAAAGCGGTTTTCAACCAGGTCCAACCGACCAATTCCATGTTTGCGGCCCAGTTCGTTGAGCGCTTCCACCAGAGTGGCGGGACTCATCGCTTTGCCGTTCAGGGCAGTCCCATCGCCGCGTTCGAAATCGACCGTGATATATTCAGGCGTGTCGGGCGCATCCTCCGGATTGACGGTTCGCGAATACACGTAATCGGGTGTTTCTTCCCACGGATCTTCCAGCACTTTGCCCTCGCTGGAAGTGTGCAACATATTTGCATCGGTGGAAAACGGGCTTTCGCCGCGCTTATCCTTGGGTACCTGAATCTGGTGCTTTTCCGCCCAGGCAATTAACGCCGTGCGCGATGTCAGATCCCATTCACGCCAAGGGGCAATGACCTTAATATCAGGCGCGAGGGCATACGCCGACAGTTCAAAGCGCACCTGATCATTGCCCTTGCCGGTGGCGCCGTGCGCAATTGCATCCGCGCCGGTTTCGCGGGCGATTTCGACCAGACGTTTGGAAATTAGCGGGCGCGCGATGGACGTGCCGAGGAGGTAGTCACCTTCATAACGGGCGTTGGCACGCATCATCGGGAAGATGAAATCGCGGGCAAATTCCTCGCGAACATCTTCGATGAATATGTGCTTGTCCGGGATGCCCATTGCCTGCGCCTTGGCCCGCGCGGGTTCGATTTCCTCACCTTGGCCAAGGTCGGCGGTAAATGTCACAACTTCGCAGCCGCGCTCTACCTCAAGCCACTTGGCGATGACGCTGGTGTCGAGGCCGCCCGAATAGGCGAGGACGACTTTTTTGATATCGGACATTCAAAGGGCTCCGCAGGCTTGGCAGGAATAGAGCCGCGCGGGTATCAGGCGCATTCCAACATCTCAATAAAATATGGCCGCAGAATAACTATCCGGCGAGCAACCTGGCTTCATCTTGTGCAAGATAATCCCGGGTCAGCGGCAGCGTATGCCGGTTCCGGGCGAACTGGATTTGATAATTGCACATTCCGCCGTGTTCGAAAGCAGAGGTCGCGCCAGCTAGATAGAAGGTCCACATCCGGAAGAAACGCGCATCATACAGCGCTTCGATCTCTGCCCGACTTGCCATGCATCTGGCATACCATTGGCGGAGCGTCTTGGCGTAATGCAGCCGCAAGGTTTCGGTGTCGGTGGCGATCAGCCGGGCCTTTTCGCTCGCCGCGAGAGTTTCGCTGAGTGCCGGAATATAGCCGCCGGGAAAGATATATTTGCGGGTAAAGGCATCGGTCACACCGGGTCCACCCATGCGGCCGATCGTGTGGAGCAGCATCACGCCGTCATCCGTGAGAAGATTGGCGGCGATCCGAAAGAAGTTTTCGAATTGCTGCCTGCCGACATGTTCGAACATCCCGACCGAAACTATTCGGTCATAGTGTATGCCGCGGGCGGGCAAGTCACGGTAATCGATCAGTTCAAACTGAACATCCTTGTCCACCCCAGCTCTGGCGGCTCTGACCCTGGCCAGCTCCAGCTGTTCCTCGCTCAAGGTGATGCCGGAGACGCTGACATCGAAATTCTGCGCCAGATAGATCGCCATGCCGCCCCAGCCGCAGCCAATATCCAGCACCCGCTGTCCGGGCTCGAGCGCCAATTTGGCTGCAATATGCGCCATCTTGGCGGTTTGCGCTTCGCTCAGCGTCATATCGTCTCTTGGCCAATAGGCGCAGCTGTATTGCATATGTTCGGGATCGAGCATCAGCTCGTAAAGCGCATTTCCGATATCATAGTGATGGGACACATTGGCTCTTGCAGACGCTCGGCGATTGACAGAATCCCGCGCCGCCGCCGCTGTATCCAGCAATTTGCGGAACCCGCTCTTGCGATGCAGGGAACCTCCGCGTTCATAGGGCTTGTTGGCCCGGAGCAATTGCGCCAGCCCCATTATGTCGCCCCGCTCGATCAGCAGCCGGCCATCCATATAGGCTTCACCGGCCCCCAGCCGCGGATCGAGCACCAATTGGCGGGCAACCTTGTCGTCAGCCAGGCGAATTTTAATTTCAGGAAAGCCCGGCGCGGTTTTACCGATGGAGTGTGCCCGGCCATCCGCATGCACGATGGTCAGAACGCCCTTGGAAATGATCCTTTCCATGATCCGGTCGAGCAACGCTGCACTGGCCATTCTAGCTCCTTTCGCACGCCTCGTCTTGCGCCGTCTGCCTTGCCGAGTCTCTATTCTGCAGCAATTTTCTGCGCAGGATCCAGGCTCCATGCGGGAATTTCGGCCTCCGCCCTCAGGCGCGTACTTTCCTCGACCATGAAATCGCGGGTCATGGGCAATGCCTCGCGGTCCTTCACATAGACGATTTGCCAATTGACCATGGTGCCGTGGCGGAAGCTCTGTTCAGCGCCGACAAGATAGAATTGCCACATACGGAAGAATTGCTCGTCATACAGCGCGACGATTTCATCACGGTGCATGACCGTGCGATTGTACCATTCTTCCAGCGTGTGGCTGTAATGAAACCGCATCGCCTCCACATCCATCACCTGCCAGCCGGCCTTTTCGCTTTGGACCACCAATTCGGACAGGGCGGGGATGTAACCACCGGGGAAAATGTATTTGCGGGTCCAAGCGTCCGTTCGGCCTGGCTCACCGACGCGGCCACAGCAATGCGAGAACATGACGCCGCCGGGTTTTAGCAGTTTGTACGTATGTTCGAAGAATTGCGGATAATGCGGCGTGCCGACATGTTCCAGCAAGCCGACGGACGAAATTCGGTCGAACTCCCCTTCGACGTCACGATAATCCATCAGCTCGAATTTGACCTTGTCCGCCACGCCAGCGGCCTCAGCCCGCTCCTTGCAGAAAGCGATCTGATCTTCGGCAAGGGCGACGCCCAGCACTTCGCAGCCATAATGTTCATGCAGATAGAGCGCGAAGCCGCCCCAGCCGCAGCCAATGTCGAGCACCTTCATGCCCGGTTTAATAAACATCTTCGCGGCCAGATGGGCCTTCTTGTCCATCTGCGCTTGTTCCAGACTGACATCCAGATCACGGTAATATCCCATGGTGTATTGGCGGTCCTCGTCGAGGAACAATTCATACAGTCGCCGTGTCAGATTATAGGTGTGTTCCGCATTTTTGCGCGCTTTAGCCTTTAAATTGATGCTGTCAGCCTTGGCCACCAGCTGGTCCAAGGCCCTGCGCAGGGTGCCCTTGGCCTTGATTGCATCATCGCCCAGCCGTTTGGCGTTCATCGTGACTAGCAGGACCATGTCGCGGATATCATGCGGCGCTTCGACGACCAGCCAGCCCCACATATAGGCCTCGCCTGCGCCCAATTGGGGATAGCGCGCGATATGACCAGAAGCTTTGGGGTGGGTGAGGCGAGTGCGCACCGCGCCGCGCTCGTCCATACCCTCGGCGCTTGAACCGTATGTATAGGTCTTTCCATCATGATCGGTGACAATCAATTGTCCGGTATGAATTGCCTGCTTCAGGAATTTATCGAGTAGCCACATGATTTTGAAAGTCCCCTGACTGATCTGTGATTAGAATGGATCAGTCATTTGCCAACTGTCAACGGCGGCGTATATTTCCGGGATGGCTGATCCAACTACTGTCCCGACCGCTAAGAGCGTTTTCGCCTTTATCGAGGCGATTGAATCTGATGCCAAACGCGCCGATGCGAAGACAATCGACGCGATGTTTCGGCGTGTGACTGCGCAGCAGCCCAAGATGTGGGGGGCGTCGATCATCGGTTATGGTTTGTATGCAACGACCTATGCCAGCGGACGCGACGTGCAATGGCTGCGGGCTGGTTTTTCGCCGCGCAGGGCGAGGCATTCGCTCTATTTGATGGGCGGATATTGCGACGCGCTGACCGGCAAGCGGCGCGATGCGCAATTGGCGCGGCTGGGAAAATATTCGCGCGGGAAAAGCTGTCTTTACTTCAACAAGCTGGCTGATGTTAACAAGGCCGCTCTGGAGGAAATGCTGGCGGACGACTGGGCAACCATGCAGCGGCTTTACCCTGAATAATCCTTCAAATGCCGGCGTACCATTGGTAACCGTGGTGATCCTCCCAATAGCCGCCTTGGCCAAGGCCGACATCGTCCAAGCTCGCGACCGCTTCGATAGCGATCAGGTATTTGGCGTGTTTGTAGCCTAGCTGCTTTTCGATCCGCATTCGCAGCGGCGCGCCGTTCTTGATTGGCAGACTTTCGCCATTCAGTTGGTGCGCGATGATCGTTTGCGGGTGCATTGCATCGACCAGATCGACGCTCTCATAATATTTGTTCCCACTCAGCGTATCGGCGCATCGAAACACAATGAAATTGGCATCTTTGCTGACGCCGGCGGCGTCCAGAATAGTGGACAGCTGGGGCCCGGTCCATTCGCCAATCGCGCTCCACCCTTCCACGCAATCGTGCCGGGTGATCTGCTTGCGTTGGGGCAATTTGCGCAAGTTTTCGAGAGAGAGTGACATGGGATGCGCGACCATGCCGCCCACTTCAAGCCGCCAGTTGGCAAAACCGTCCGCAACCTGCTTCCGGTAGTCATCTGTATCGACGGTAACCGATCCATTGCCGCGAAAGACAGGTGAAATGTCCGATTTGGCATATTCGCGGACCAAAGCAGTCCGGTTCGACAGGGCGCGGTGGGCCATGCGGTGCCAATCCTCTGCGGCAGAAAGTAGCGAGGATCCAACTTTCGAATCCGCCACCTTGGAACACGCGCTGACAAATACCGCGCCTATCCCTGCTATTATCGCGCGGCGCTTCATGCTTCGCCTCCAGTAATCATATCGCGGATGTGGCCGATCGGGCCGGACAGCAGAACCAACACGATGTGGACCACAAAGAAGGCAAAAATGCCCCAGGCGAAAATGAAATGGATCGACCGAGCACTTTGACGCCCGCCGAAAATGTCGACCAGCCATGGGGCCGCGGATTCAAAACCTGGGCTGATCGCGAGGCCGGAGAAGATCATGCCGGGCAGGAGCACGCCGAGAACCAACCCATAGGCGGCTTTCTGAAGGAAGTTGTACTTCCCCGGACCATGATCGAAATTAAGTTTCAGATGTTGGACAATATCGGACCAAATCGCACGGGCGCGCCATTCCTTGCGGCTGGTTTTCAAATCGCGCCAAAAATGCCGGTTGATCAGCATGGCGAGCCACATGAACAGCAGACCAAGCGCAAACGGCCATGCTGCCAAAATATGCCAGTCACGCGCGCTGGATAGGCTGTAATAATCGGGAATTGTGGCCCAGCCGGGGAAGCGCGGCACCGCCAGCCAAGCTTGATCTGGCGAGAAGCCCCATTGGCCCCAATAAAGATAGCGATGCGCGTTTGATATGTTGAGGCCGGACATGAACAGGATAATGATGCAGACCAGATTTATCCAGTGCCACAGCCGGGTCGACAGGAAATGACGCTTCATCGGGAGGTCTCCGCTCGGGCGAGATAGATAACATCCCTCGGCTGGGCCAGCAAATGCTGGCCGCTGTCGATGTACAGAGTTTCGCCGCTGGCCAGGCAACCTTGTGCAAGGAACAGGGCGGCATCGGCCATCTCAGCGGGCTCAGTCTTACGGCGAAGCGGATTGAGCCGGTGAGAGACTTCGGTTTCATTTTCCGTCTGATCATGGCTCGCCAAAATTGCTCCGGGGGCGAGGCCGTAAATCCGGTCGTCTGGGCCTGCCGCGCCCATAGCCAGCATCGGAATGGTGGCTGCAAGTGCATGCTTGCTCATAGTATAGGAGAAGAAATCGGGATTGGGGTTCACCAGCTTCTGGTCAGTAAGATTAATCACCCGCCGACCGTCTTTGGTGCGCGCATGGCGGAGGAATGCTTGCGCCATCATAGCCGGGGTCTGCGCGTTAATCTGCATTGCCTGATGGTTCGTCGGCAGGTCCAGAGAAGTTACATCGTCCTGGCGGAAGACCGAGGCGGAATTTATCAACACGCGCCAATCGTCCAGTCGCCGGGCCAAATCTTCCACCATCGCCACGGCGGCGGCGGAATTATTCAGATCGCAACCTGCAGTTTCGGCTGACGGGAGGGTGGCGGCGAGCGCCTCTGCCTGCGCAGCCGAGCTGCCATAATGAATTATCACATGCCACCCATTGCGGCCAAAGGCGCGCGCCATTTCCGCGCCGATCCGCTTGGCGGCACCGGTGATGAGGACTGAGGGCAGAGTCATGCGGATCGCGAGCCGGACAATCGAACGATGACTTCACACGGTTGCATGGTCCCCTTTGACCATATTCGGCCGCGTCAGGGAAGGATCAATGCCGGTTGAACCAAAATGGGCGTGCTGTCCGGGAAGACAGCACGCCCATGATTTACACCAAATCAGGATCAACGGCAGTTCAGGCCACCCCGGTCAATCTCGCGGCCAATCAAGCCGCCGCCAACGGCACCGATGATTGCGCCCAAAGTCTTGTCGCCTCGCCCGGCAAGTTCACTTCCGGCGAGAGCACCGACACCTGCACCGATTACCAAGCCAGTGGTGCCATTGTCGCGCTTGCAATAATAACGGCCGTCATTCCCGCGCCACATCCGGTCATTTCGTGAAATCCGACGCGGCTGATAATAGCGGCCATTGGTATCGTAAATCCGCTGATGATCCTTGGCACGTTTGCCATACGCTTTTGCATGGGCGGGCGGGTCCGCCATGACCGGGGCGCTTGGAATTGCCAGTGCTGCCGCTGCAGCGGCGAGGATTAATGTGCGCATGGTAAAATACCTTCAATCTATTTTGCGAATAATTATGTAACTGTTGTTCTGTCAATTTGGTCCACAACCTCCGATGAACGGGGCGATTTGGGATCAAATATCAGGTGAAGCGGGCTTCGTAGGCGGCACGTTGAGCGAGGCAAATCGAACTGCCGATTCAGTCCGTTGCTTTAAGAACGGGCTGCGCGGTACCTGTGAAAATCCCTGAACCAGCCTAGTCGTGCTTCACTGCTTTCTGACCGTAAGCGCCAACCAATCGCGCTGCATGCCGTCGCAGCCCTGACCCTTGTATTGCTCGGCATCGATAATTTCGAAGCCTGCAGAACGATAAATCGATTTAAGCCACGCGCTGTCTGGAAAATTATTGAGCCGCCCCAGCGTGTCACGGTTTTCGCCATTGCCGAGCTTGTAATTCGCGAAATGCAACCCGTCAGCGCGAAGCGACCGGTGAATAGCGGTCAGAGTGCCGGAAAGATTGGCCTGCGGGACATGCAGCAGGCAGGCATGTGCCCATACGCCATCAAAGGAGGCATCCGCGTCAAGCGCATCAAATTGCATCGTTCGGGCCTTGATCCCGAAGCGCTCGTTCGCTTTTTAAACCATCGCGGGTGAGCCGTCCGTTGGTTGAACTCGAAAGCCTCGCTCAATTATGCGCGCTGCATCACGGCCACCGCCGCAACCCAGTTCAAGAATTTTCGCTTCGGGTTTGAGCCGGTCCAGAAACGGTTCGAGGTGCCGGTGCGCTCGTTGCCCGCTCCACGCTGTGTAGTGCGGCGCTTGCGCTTCGTAAAAGGCCAGAGTGGCCGCGTCCACCATCAGATCGCCGCCGCCGCCTCCGCCACTTCCCGATCGCGTTCGGCGCGGGACTTCTTGTGTGCAGAGGTCCGCAATTGACCGCACGCTGCATCAATATCTCGGCCCCTGGGGGTGCGCACTGGCGCGCTGATGCCGCCTTCAAACACAATATTGGAAAAGCTGCGGATCCGCTCCGGCGTCGAGCAATCATATGGCGCGCCGGGCCAGGGATTGAATGGAATCAAATTAACCTTGGCGGGCAGATCGTATCGTTTGAGCAGGCGAACCAACTCGTGCGCGTCTTCGTCGCTGTCGTTCTTGTCCTTCAGCATCACATATTCAAAGGTAATGCGCCGGGCGTTGGACGCACCGGGATAATCCGCGCACGCACGCAGCAGTTCGTCGATCCCATATTTGCGGTTGATCGGTACGATTTCGTCGCGCACCTCCTTGGTCACTGCGTGCAGCGAAACCGCCAGATTGACCCCGATTTCTTCGCCGCAACGGGCCATCATTGGCACTACGCCGCTGGTGGACAGAGTGATCCGCCGTTTGGAAAGCGCAAGACCTTCGCCGTCCATCACCAATTTCAAGGCATCGCGGACATGCTCGAAATTATACAGCGGCTCGCCCATGCCCATCATCACGATGTTGGTCAGCAGGCGTCCGTCTGCACGATACTCGCTCTCGTCCTCGACCTCGGAAATATCCATCCGGCCTTTGGGCCATTCGCCCAATGCATCGCGCGCCAGCATGACCTGGCCGACAATTTCGCCGGGCGTCAGATTGCGAACCAGCCGCATCGTACCGGTGTGGCAGAAGGTGCAATTAAGGGTGCAGCCGACCTGGCTCGATACACACAGCGTTCCGCGATCGGCATCGGGAATAAAAACCATCTCGTAATCATGGCCATCATCGGTTTGCAGCAACCATTTGCGGGTGCCGTCGGTCGAATGCTGCGCTTCGACGATATTCGGGCGCCCGACTATAAACCGCTGCTCCAGCCACGGCCGCATCGTTTTGGCGATGTCGGTCATCTCGGCAAATTCGGTTGCGCCGCGATGATAGAGCCAGTGATACACTTGTTTGGAGCGCAGTTTCGTCTGCTTTTCATCCAGACCCGCTTCGGCAAACAATTCCGCTATTCGCGCCTTGGGCAGGCCCAGCAGATCGACGCGGCCATCGGCGCGCGGAGTGATGTCACGCGCAACGGGTACCGGATCGACTTGTCCGGGGATCGACATAAGAGCTGTATCGGCCATTGGGTCCATATAGGTTCCCGGCAGTGACATGGCAAAGGAATGCTGACTCCCAATTAGGGAATGCATCTTCCAAATTCGGTTCATCGAACAGCAAGGTTATGTCGCCCGTCTATGTCAATACACGTTTCGTCAGCAATTATGTTGCGAGCATGTCACAGTTCCCACGTTGTTTCAGGTTAATGAAACCAGCTCCTTATGCAGCCGTTTCAATGGTCCGCGCGGTGATTATGCCGCGCCGAATAGACTAATGGAGTTTATAATGAAAAAGACAGTCGCACTTCTCGCAGGAATTTCGCTTTCGGCCATAGCCGCACCGGCATTTGCGCAGGATAGCGAAGCCACATTCACTGGTCCCCGGGTCGAAGCCATCGTCGGTTATGACATCGCGAGAGCCGGTAGCAGCGTGGACGACGATGCAAATCAGGATAATGACCAGTCGATCGACGGCCTTATGTACGGCGTCGCGGTAGGTTACGATTTCGATTTTGGCGGTGTCGTGCTTGGCGCCGAGGCGGAATTGACCGACTCGACGGCCAAGGTTGATTTTGACGATGGTGATTTCGAAGGCTTTGGCTTCGGCAACGTTAGTGCCGGACGGGATCTTTACTTCGGCGCCCGCGCCGGTGTGAAGGCTACGCCCGATGTGCTGGTCTATGCTAAGGGCGGTTACACCAACGCCAAATTCGATATCCGATCAAATGATGGGACCACCGAGTTCAATCAGGACATTGATACTGACGGTTACCGCATTGGTGCCGGTGCGGAATATGCCCTGGGCAAGAACAGCTTCATGAAATTGGAATATCGTTATTCCAACTACAGCAAAGCTGAAATCGATTTCCAGGGCGATGTAGTCGACAGCGCTCCCTTCGATGTGGATCTTGACCGTCATCAGGTCGTCGCAAGCTACGGCCTGCGTTTCTAATCTGACCAACAAATAATGATGAATGCGGGTCGGGGAGCAATCTCCGGCCCGTTTTCGTCGACGTTACCTGATGCGGGCGCAGCCGACAGTTGCGGCATCCATCGCGGTCGCTGCACCGGCCAAGTTGTAAGTGTTGGAAAAACGGCGACCTTGGCTATCTTTTGTACCCACGGTCATCGATCCGGCAGAGCGCATCGCTGCAACAATTGCGGCATCCATAGTCGGGTTTTGCGCCCAAGCATCGCCGCCACCGCCGGTAAGTGCAAAATTTTTGCCGCCAATTCGTAGATTTATTGCCGCGCCGGGAGACATTTTGCTCGACAGGCGCAGATGCACTTGTCCGCGGACATTGCGCGATGGCCATGTGCCGATTGATGCGTATGGATCATAGTCGCGTTGACGCGTGCTTGGCCGAGCCTTGGCGATGGCGTAGCACCGCGGCACCGATGGGTCGCGAAATGCGCCCCAGTTCGAAAAAATCCCAAGGCTATCGCGGGCCGCCAGAGGGGCGGCGAGCACTGCGGCCAGCATTGTGAACGTGGCAATCCCCGGTCTCATTCTTCGGAACCTTTAGGCGCGGGAAAGCAAATATCCATGATTTCCCATTCCTTTGCCCCACCAGGCAAGCGAACCGATCGCAAATCGCCGACCACCGCGCCGTGAAGTGCTCGGGCCATGGGCGATCCCCAGCCGATCCGGCCAACACTGGCATCCTGCTCGTCATCGCCAACCAGAGTCACAGTGCGACGGACATCGTTTTCATCCGCCAGACTTACGATGGCCCCAAACCACACCCGCCCGCAGTCGGGCTGATCTGCGGGCTCGATTACGCGGGCTGCCTTCATCCGACGGGCGAGGTGCGATAATTCCCGATCAATCTCGCGCATCCGCTTGCGGCCATAGATATAGTCACCGTTTTCCGACCGGTCCCCATTGCCCGCCGCCCAGCTGACGATCTCGACTATTTCCGGCCGCTCCTTGCCGAGCAGTTGGTCATATCTCGCCTTCAGGGCGGTTAGCCCTGCGGGCGTGATAGGATTGCTTGCAGGTTTCATCGCTGGATAGTTACTACAGCGTGTCAGTTGGTAAATTCAACGCCTGAGAAAATCACTCGCTATGCGAGGCCTGCCATACAGAGTCTTCTCCGGATGCATGTTTTCATAAACGACCGCATTTTCGATGACCCGACTGACGTAGTTCTTGGTTTCATAGATCGGAATTTGTTCGATCCAGTCGACGTAGGAAATTCCGCCATTGCGCGGATCGCCATTAGCGCGCAGCCACTTATTCACATTGCCGGGCCCAGCATTATAGGCGGCGACTGCCAGCGGATAGGCGCCGCCGTAATAGTCGAGCATCCGGGTGAAATATCCATCACCCAGCTGGATATTATAGCTCGGCGAGTCGATCAGATTGGCAGACATGTAACTCATGCCCAGTTTACCGGCCTGTTCCCGCGCAGTTCCGGGCATCAGCTGCATCAATCCACTGGCGCCAGCATGGCTGATCGCATTTTGGGCGAACTGGCTTTCCTGACGGGTGATTGCATGGACGTTGGTCCAATTGACGCCCGGCGGTGTCTGCAGGGTTGGGAAGCCGATAGCGGTGAAATTCTTATACCCGTCGGCAGCGGCGGAATCGAACAGGTTGACGGCCAAATCCCGACGACCGGTTTCCTGCGCCAATTCTGCTACCAGCACATGCTCCGCTTCACTTTCCGCCTGATTGGCGATGGCGCGATAAAATTGGATACCCGTGCGCCACGGCGCATTTCGCGAAACTTCTTTGACCGCTTTGGTCAGTGGGGCGTTTTGAAACGCGATCCGCTGTTCGCGTGTGGGCTGCGCTGAGGGCTGGCCCGAATAGTCTGGCAAGCTGCGTCCCAATTTCTCAAACGCTAGCATACCATAAAACCGGTCAGGATATTCAGCTGCCATCTCCCAATATCGGCTGGCCTCGGCCATATTTCCGGCCCGTTCCGAGGCAAGTCCGGCCCAATAAAAACCCTTTGAACGGGTTTGCGGTGTGCGCGCAGCCGCGCCATATCGATAAAACAGAGGCGCGGCGGAATTGCCATCGCCTAGGTTCCACAATGCCTTGGTGCCGCCCAACCACATCAGCGAAGTGTAATCATCGCGAAGGCGGTATGACATTCCACTGATATCCGCACCAGGCGCGAAAAGATCGTCTACCGAAGCTGCGATACGCTGTGCCGAACGAGAATCGCCGGTGCGCGCGAGACGCAGCATTTCACCAACGAAGCCTTCCGCATTGTATGCCGGGCGAGAAAAAGCCGGGCGAGTGGCGAGCAGGTTTACAGCAGAGCTACCCTGACCATTGGTGCGCAACTGCCGTACCTGATTGTACACATAGCCGGGATCGCGGCTGGCATTTGCGGGAACGGTTAGACCAATCGATTGCGGATTTGTATCTTGCAAAAACGCAAGCCTTGCCATGGCTATGTCGCGGTACGCAGGCGACACGTTGATTACCTGACGCGCGGCTGCTTCCTGTTTTCCCTGCCACAAGAGCGCATCCATCCGAGCGTCGTGATCTTCAGGCCCAAATTGCGATCCGAACAGGTTGAGCATATAGGCTTCTGACGGTCCGCTCATTTCTCCACCGCGCCATGCTTCTCGGGCAACATCTGCGGCTTCTGGACGCCGCAGCGCAGCCAAGGCCAACGCATACCGGGCCCGCGCGCTATTCGTCAGTGGCGGTTTCTGGTCGAAGAACGACACCAGATGTTCCGAGCTGACAGCATCGCGCTCCAACGCGTCTTCTGCATATCGGCGCAATTTGTCCTCTTGCGGGAAATCGGGATAAGCCAGCACAAAGCCGGCATAATCGTCGAAACCCATCCGGTCGGTTCCGCTGAGGAATTCCCACCTATCAATCGCCTGCGCCATTTGGGTTGGCGCACGCGCCACCATCTCGGCTCTTGCACGGTCCCAGCTTGCGGCATCTTGCGCCACAAGTGGTACTGATGCAGTCAGCGCAGTGGAGGTAAACAGGGTTGCGGCGAAGAGAGAAAAACGGTCCATGCTGGACATATTGGCCATCGGCTCCTTATCAGGCGCTGAACGACATTCCCCCAACGCATAGTTTGCGTCACACTTATGGGGCTAAACTAGGACACAGGTAAATGTTTTCCGGCTCGATTCCCGCTCTAGTGACTCCTTTTCGCGACGGAACGTTTGACGAGAGTGCTTTTCGCCGTCTGGTCGACTGGCAAATCGACAATGGCAGCAAGGCCCTGGTGCCTTGCGGGACCACGGGAGAAGCTTCGACACTGTCCAATGCCGAACACCATCGGGTTGTCGAAATATGCATCGAGCAGGCGGCTGGACGGGTGCCGATTATCGCGGGCTGCGGCAGCAATGATACCCAAAATGCGCTGTTGCATATGAACTTTTCGCGCAAAGCCGGGGCTGCGGCGGGGCTGTGTGTGACACCCTATTATAACCGGCCTAGCCAGCGCGGGTTGGTGGCACATTTCAGTCATTTGGCTGAAAATTGCGATCTGCCGATAGTGCTTTATAATGTGCCTGGCCGGACAGTGACCGATCTCGAGCCGGAAACCGTGTGCGAACTGGCCGAGAAATATCCCGACCGGATCATCGCAATCAAGGACGCCAGCGGCGATCTCTCTCGCGTAACCGATCACCGGATGGGTATTGGCCGCGAATTCTGCCAGCTGTCGGGCGATGATGAATTGGCGTTGCCCGCAAATGCTGCGGGTGCGCGTGGCTGCATCTCGGTTACCGCAAATGTTGCCCCGGCGTTGTGCGCGGAATTCCAGCAAGCCTGCGCCGAAAACGATTTCGCCCTTGCGCGAAAGCTCAACGACAAGCTCTATCCGCTACATTACGCAATGTTCGAAGATGCTTCACCTGCACCAGTGAAATATGCGCTAAGCCGGGTACATGACTGGCTGACTGACGAAGTGCGCCTGCCGCTATGCAGCGCGAACGATGCAGCCCGCAAAGCCGTGGATGCGGCGCTGGAGCATGCAGGATTGGTGTGAGTATGGGGCTTAAGAGCTATTGCGCTCTTTCGCTGCCCACACTTTCTCCCTACATGCCCCACCACCATGGCACGCCCCAAAACAGCAGAGTTCGATAAACAGAAAGTCGTCGCCGAAAATCGGCGGGCGCGGTTCGATTTTGCAATTGATGACAAATTCGAAGCGGGGATCGCCTTGACCGGTACCGAAGTGAAAAGCTTGCGGGCCGGGGCAGGTTCGATTGCCGAAAGTTATGCAGAGGTGCGCGATGGCGCGGTCTGGCTGGTCAATTCAAACATTCCCGAATTCAGCCATGGCAACCGGTTTAACCATGTGCCCACACGGCCGCGAAAGCTACTCCTCCATGAACGGGAGATCGGCAAACTGCGTGCGGCGGTCGAGCGCAAGGGTATGACGATGGTGCCGCTTTCGATCTACTTCAACGGGCGCGGGCGGGCCAAGGTTGAACTTGCTTTGGCCAAGGGCCGTCAGGCGCAGGACAAGCGTGAATATGTAAAGGACCGTGACTGGAAACGGGATAAGGCCCGGCTGATGCGCGACAAGGGTTAGGTGCGAAAAGCGTCCTAATTCGTCTCTGTTTGCAGATAAACAACCGTGGTCTATAATTGCGGCCCTGTTCATCATGTTTCCGTTACCCATATCCCATGTCATGCCCATCCCAACTAAAATCCTGTTCTCTGCTCCATTCCAGGACTTGCAACCAGACCACCAGACGCGCAATGCGTTCTCGCGATTATGACTGAGAATTCAACCAAGACACAGTCCGTGGGTAGTTCCCGCAAAAGGGCCGAACGAAAGATATCGTTCCGGTCAAAGACGCTCATGGCCGACCTGTATCGAAAATATGTCCCGACGCGCGAACAAATGGCCGAGAACAAATATTTAAAGCCGATTGCGCATCGGTTCCTCAGCCCCGAACTGTGGCGTTTTACCCGCCGGTCCGTCCCTCGGGGTGTAGCGCTTGGATTGTTCGCCGGATTCATTATCCCTCTTGGGCAAGTTTTCGTCGCAGCGTTTTTGGCACTTCCCGCCCGGGCAAATGTTCCACTTGCCGCCTTGGTCACATTCATCACCAACCCTTTCACCCTGCCATTCTGGTTGCTTGTTGCAAATCGGGTTGGTGGCTTTGTGCTAAAGATCGATGCAGCCACCATGGGTGCCGCCAATGCCGAATTGAGCAGCGGTAGATGGCAACAATTCGGCTGGTTCCTCGAAACTGCCGGCGTCACCGCATTTGGTTTTGTGGTCCTCTCAATCGTGACCTCCGCCATAGGCTATGTCCTTTCCGGATTTGTCTGGCGGGTCATGGTTGGTCGCCGCCGCAACCGCCGGTTAAAGTTGCTGGCGGATCGGATGGACCAGCGGCTCAAGAACGCTGAAGCCAAGGCTTCGGAAGCATGACGGACGCTACGGAGCGTTCGGGATATCAACGAACGGCAACAGGGCAATCCACCTTGCTGGGCGGCTTGGCAGCGGCCCTTATCGCTAGTGCCGCCCTGTTGTGGCTGGCTACCGGACAGCTACTCCCGACAATCGCATTCGCCGCTGGATTGCTGGTGTTGGTGGGGGCCATCTTTGTGTTCAGCCGGATGCCCGCCAAGGCTGAGGAAGACGGGTTTGCGGCGCCAGACTGGTCGGTGACCGTGGCTGCTATCGAACAGCCTGGGCTGGCGATAGCAATAACAGACAGGGCCAATCGGCTCGCCTGTGCAAACGCTCTTTACGCCGAGTGGTTTGGCGCCAAACATGCGCCTCCCAGCTTGCCGATCGATCGGGCCGGATTGGAAGAATTGTCACTCGCGGCGCGCGTTGCTTGGCGTGATGGGCATGGCGCGGTTGACAAGCTGCTTGCCAGCGACGGAAAAAATGTCTGGAAAGCTGTTGCAGAACGGGCCGGGCGGGGCGACGACTATCTAGTCTGGCGTTTCGAATTGCTCCGTGCGGAAGATATCACAGCTTCCGTGGCCGCGCGTCTTTCCGGACCGTTTGGCAGTTTGCTGTCTCGTGCCGGAATAGAGGCAGCGCTGGTCGGCCCGAACGGAATTATCCGCGCAGCCAATCAGGGATTTGCCGACCGTGCCTCGGGAGATGGATCAGCCACCATGGCTGGCCAGGATTATGTTGCGCAACTGCGTATTGATGACCGCGACCAGATATTTTTCGCCCGTGACACGCGTCGGGCCAGTCCGCAAACTTTGATTCAAGTTCCCCTTACCGACCCGAATAACCGGCATGAAGCAGGATCCGACGGCGAAAACATACCTGTCAAACAAGTCGAAGATGGGTCTTCGTTGATGTTGCTTATCGATGGCGGCGTCGGGCTTGGCGGCAATCTCGAGGGTGCGGGACAAGCCGCAACACCGCAATTGGAGGCGTTGCTGGGCGCCCTGCCGCTAGGGTTGGCGATGACTGACCGGGACGGGCGTTTCCTGTTCGCCAACAGCGCCTTCCTGCGAGCCATAGACTTGGAGGACAAAGGCCTCCCGCAATTCCCATCCGATTTGGTGGTGCGCGAAGATAAGGCTGCCTTGTCCGACGCGGTGCGCCGTTTTGGCAGAGGGCCAGGCAGCAATGGCGACATGGCTGTGCGTCTGCTCAGCCAACCAGAAGAGCCGGTTTCGCTTGGCCTTGCCGGCGTGCGCGGTCTGGGCGAGGCAGCGGTGCTACTCAGCTTGGCCGATTCAACCGAGGAAACCCGGCTAAAGCGGCAAATTGCGCAGGCTACCAAGATGCAGGCCGTCGGCCAACTGGCGGGCGGGGTGGCGCATGATTTCAACAATGTGCTGACCGCGATCATTGGCTATTGCGATCTCATGCTGCTGCGCCATACGCCTGGCGACAGTGACTATGATGACATTCAGCAAATCCGGGCAAATTCGAACCGCGCCGCCTCGTTAACCCGCCAGTTGCTGGCGTTTTCTCGTCAACAGACATTGCGACCCGAAGTCGTGCAATTGCCCGATATCGTCAGTGAGGTCAGCCAATTGCTCAAACGGTTGGTAGGCGAAAAGATCACCTTCACCATTCGCCATGACCGCGATCTCGGCCCGGTCCGCGCCGATCCGCAGCAATTGGAACAGGTGATTGTCAATCTGGCGGTGAATGCCCGTGATGCGATCAATGCGCACGGGGACGGGACTGGCAAGCTGACATTGTCCACCCGGCGCGTTTCTGCCGGCGATGTCCGCAAGGCAGGGTCCGATATCATCCCGGTGGCGGATTATACGGTAATGGTGGTGCAGGATAGCGGCGGCGGGATTCCAGCTGAATTGCTGGGCAAGATTTTCGAGCCGTTCTTTACTACCAAAGAGCAAGGCAAGGGGACCGGGCTTGGCTTGTCGACCGTGTACGGGATCGTGAAGCAGTCGGGCGGCTTTATTTTCGCGGACAATATCAAGGGACTCAGTGGCCGTTCGGATGGCGCTCGGTTCACCATCTATCTGCCGGTACATCACGGCGAAGTATTAGAAACTGCCAAGCAAATTGTGCATCAGCAGGCGAGCAAATGGTCCGGTGGTGGCCGCTTGCTGTTGGTTGAGGACGAGGCAATGGTCCGCGCCGTTGCCGAAAGGGCACTGACCCGCGCTGGCTATGTCGTAACCGTTGCCTCTGACGGCGAAGAGGGGCTTGCTGAAATTGCCAAGGGCGGCGAATTTGATCTGATAGTATCCGATGTAGTGATGCCGGGCATGGATGGTCCGACCATGGCGCGGGAAATTCGCAAGGCAAAGCCCGATCTGCCGGTTCTGTTTATGTCCGGCTATGCCGAGGAACAACTACGCCGCGACATTGATGTCGACAATATGCACTTTATACCCAAGCCGTTTAGTGTGCAGCAGATTGGCGACAAGGTCGGCAGCATTCTTGGACGCTCGGATGAATGATACCATGTAACATTCATCTTGGGTAAAGGCCGGTGGCTGGAAAGTCGGGGCATAATCCGGCGGACGAGATAAACCGCCAAGCGAGGGGAAGATGATATGATCGCGACACGCTACTTGGCTGGGATAGGGGCGGTGTTCGTCTTCGCTACCGCCGCCACCGCGCAAACCTCCTCTGAATTATTGGCCAATCCCGATGCGACCGCTCAGGGCGACGTTTCGGTAACCATCTACAATAATGGCCAGGCGCTGGTGCAGGACATCCGTCAATTGCAGATTGCACAGGGCCGAAGCAGGATCGAATTCCCCGATGTGTCGGCCCAGATTCGACCCGAAACGCTCAGTTTCAACGCGGCAGGTGCAGGGATTGTCGAACAGAATTTCGATTTTGATCTGCTGACGCCTGGAAAACTGATGGAGAAGGCAATTGGCCAAACCATCACCCTGATCCGCACCAATCCAGCGACGGGCAACGAAACGCGGGAGCGTGCGACCGTTCTTTCCACGGCTGGCGGCGTGGTGGTGAAAATCGGCGACCGGATCGAAGTGCTGCGCGATGATGGCCTACCGGTTCGCGCCGTGTTCGACCGGGTGCCGCCAAATTTGCGAGCCCGTCCGACCCTGTCCGTCACCGTCGACGCAACCCGAGGCGGAACGCGCCCGGCCTCGATCCGCTATCTAACTCCTGGCCTTGGCTGGTCGGCGGATTATGTCGCTTTGTTCGATGAGCCCAAGGGCGCGATCGATATGCAGGGATGGGTCACGCTGACCAACAATACCGGGACCACCTTTCATAATGCCAACACATTGCTGATTGCGGGCAGTCCGGGGCAGGGCAGCGGGCGCCGGTCGAGCAGGTCAGGTTTGGTGCGGCCCGGTACGGAGAACGCGAACCGCGAGCAGGTGGGTGATTTTTATCTCTATCCGATCAATGCCCGGACCACGATTGCCAATGCCCAGACCAAGCAGGTCAGCTTTCTGGACGTGCAGGGCGTTCCCGCCAAGAGAGTCTATGCACGCACCGTTAATTGGCTGCAGAACGATAGTGGACCGCAGCCGGTGTCCAGTTCGCTCAGTTTCGCCACCTCACGCGCTTCGGGGCTGGGCGACGCCCTTCCGTCGGGCACGGTTCGATTTTACCAGCGGGACAGCCAGGGTACACCGCAATTCATCGGGGAAAGCAGCATCGGTCATACGCCAGCGGGCAGCGAGCTGATGCTTACGACCGGTAATGCTTTTGATGTCTATGTTCAGGCCGAAGTCGAAAAGCGTCAGAAGATCACTTCGTCCGAATGGGAGCGGTCATCCCGCTATCGCATCATCAAGGATGGTGAAGTGGTGACGCAGGTCGAATCCGAGCGTCCTGTCGAATATTACCGGACAACCATGCGCTACACGATGACCAACGCGAAGTCTGAACCGGTCAATATTGATCTGGTGCAGGCTGGTCTCGACCGCGGGTGGTGGAGCCATGATTTCCGCGTTGTCAGCGAAGATGTCGAGGGCGAGCAATTGAATCTCGGAAGCCGCAAATGGGTTGTGCCCGTTCCCGCCAATGGTCGGCGCGAATTCCGTGTGACTTACGAAGCACGCTACTGAGCATGACCATGCGGCCTGCCGCTCTT
>JBBKWK010000120.1:0-5492 GCA_037968915.1 Pontixanthobacter sp. | reverse complement strand
TCAGCAATGGGTTCCCGTGCGGACTTGTCATCGCTCATACCATGCTCCTTTAAAAGGGATTACAAGGCATAGGCAAACACCTGCCCGCCAAGGGCGCCGCCCCCTTAGGCGGGGGCTATTTTGAAGTCAACCGGTGCAGTGCACCATATACTGGAAATTGACCGAGAATCGAAGCCCAACTTACAATGGTTGTCAGACAGATTATGCCGGGCAGCGGCTATCACGCTGGGGCGGCGCAGAAGTCCGCGTTTGCCAATTGCCATCAGGTGCCTGATACTTTTCACCCGGCTCTGTGCGCGCAATCGCCAAACAGCCTGCAGTCAGCGCGTATTCTTCCAGTGTGGCGTTGGCAGTTTGCGCCTTTTCAGCATAGACAGCGCGGCGTTTAATATTGATATCATTAACTAATCTACGGATATCGGGCGTTTCCGCGCCGACAATGCCGAGATAACCGTCCATTTTTTCCCCGATTTTGCCAGACGAACGCGCATCGGCGTAAGCCGGATCTCGCTGAGCCAGGGCAGTCGGCACCAGACCGCCAATTGCCAGCGACGCAGCGGCCAGGCTCAGAGCCAAACGGCGGATAGGATTATTGTATGTCATCGTGTGTCCCATCAGAAAATATCTGCATTCTCGTCAATCGTGTTGCCTGCATCTTCTGCAAGCCGGTAAATCACTTCTTGCCGGATGTTGATATTAAGCTCGATCACAATCGGAGTGTCCGGTGCGTTGACGGTAATACATCCGCCCAGCGCAGCCATTGCAGCGATCAAAATCGGCGCCATCCAGCGCTTCCCCATCGAACCTGTGTGCTCAGCCTGCATAAGCAGCGGTGTCGCACCCGGGCCTTTCAAGGTCAATTCGACATCGTTCATGGCATTCTCTCGCTTTCCGAGCCCTGAATGGGCGGTTCATCAGGTTTTGGGATTTTTGGCACAGGCTGGACGGTCACGGTTGGCGGCTTGGCCTGTCCTGTGGCGCTCTTGATTAGACCCAGGTCGCGCGGGTCCTTGATAAAGGCGGGATCATACATCGCCTTGACCGAGGTTATCAGTTGATAAAACGGCGCCCGGATATTCACATTGAAGCGAATCGGCAAATCGGCGAGCTGGCGGGTAATGAAGTTTCGTTTCGTATCCGCACCTTGCTTAACCCCGTCAAAGCGCACCTTGGTCACCAATTCGCCCGTCAGCGACCCTTCCATGCCAATCCGCATTTCCTTGTAATCCAGGCTGCGTAGGGCATCAAAAGCGAAATTGACGATCGGGGTCATGTCTTCATAAGTCAGCTCACCAACGTAGGAGACATTGCCGCCGGGCGCGCGAGCGATCAGCAAACCGCCTTGGATCGAGCCATTTCCATCCTGATCGAACACCAACGGAATTTCACCATCGAATGTGCCGGTCGCGCTGAGGTTTCCTAATTCCATCT
The DNA here is from genome assembly GCA_037968915.1 of Pontixanthobacter sp. Lineage (GTDB taxonomy): Bacteria > Pseudomonadota > Alphaproteobacteria > Sphingomonadales > Sphingomonadaceae > Allopontixanthobacter. Next base: position 4,061 of record JBBKWK010000120.1, on the reverse strand, counting down.
GCGCGATGAATTGCGCGGCGTCCAATCCTTCGATCTTAAGGATATAGGCGCGGGTTTCCGGTGCGCCGAAATTAAGCTGCACCGGCTGTAGTTCCAACGTGCCGCCCATGAACGGCCAGCGTCCGCCGACAATTGATACCATCACACCGTCACGCAGGGAAAAGGCCAGTTCACCATCATTCACCTCAATACCGGGGTTGATCGAGGCAATTTTAATGCGTTGGTCCGGCGCAGTTGTCAGATTGATGAGATCCGTGAACCTGACGGTTCCAGATGCACCTTTAACCGGGCCGAAAGCTGCCGCGAAGTCAAAGGACTCGCTAGCAAATGTGCCGGAACTAGTGACCGCGTCCTTATTCCAGTCAATTCGGCCTGTGCCGGTAATTACGCCGTCCGCATTGGCTATCACGCCAAGTGCCAACCCGCTTAAAGCCTCCGGCTGCAGGTTCTTGTCGAACCGCAACGCATCAACCGTAAGATTGGCAAAGCCGCTTGCGTCGGTCAGATTGTGCAGGATATCGACGAGTACGATCTCGCGGTCACTGGCCGGTTCACGCAGAACTGCCGCGGCTTTGATAATGCTATCCGCCAGGGTGAGCTTAGCTTCCCTCGCAAGCAAAGGTTTGAACCTTTGGCTCTCGGACCGGTCGGTGGCGGTGAACGAGCCCTCTGCTAGCGATAGAATACCATTGGTGTAGTCCCAATTACCGCTGGCGTTCGATAAATCGAGCGGGACCGAGAACAGGCGAATATCGGCTTCCGAGAAAGTTCCGGCGATGTTCTCGCCGATCAGCGCATCCAGATTACTGATGGTAAAGCGGTTGGCGGATTCCAACTCGCCCAGCGTGATATCGAGATTGCGCGCTGACAGTGCACCGGGATATGCAAAACCAACCGGCCCGCTGGCAATTAGGATCGGCGTATCTGCCAGGGTTCCAGACAAATCGAGTGACGGCGCGCCAGCTGCAATTCGCAAGCCTCGTGCATCGCTGCGCAAGATCGGCTGACCGCTGGCAGGGCACAGGGTCACTGCGCGGCGATCAACCACCAGATTAGCGAGGATCAATTGGTCAAAGCGGACCTGGGTACATTTGCGCCAAACTGCCAAGCCGCCATTGGAGGTATAATTGCCGCTGACAGGCAGAGCCAAATTTCGGGTAGATCCGCCCGGCAGCGGGCCGCTGGCAACTACATTGCCGGAAAATCCGAGAGTGCCATTGGCGCCCTGCAGAACAACCAGCTCAGGTATTGCGACACTGCTACCCCGCTCCGCATATTCCGCCATTCGCATCCGGAAAACCAGATTTCCGCGTTCGCTGCGTTCCATTCGGCCGATGATATTAGGAAGGCCCGGCCCGCCGGTTACGATATTTCCGGAAAATCTGGGCGTGCCGCCGCCCGCTGTGCTTAGTTGAAACCTTGACAGTGACAGCAAATTTGCTCCGCCGCCGCCGCCCAAGCTAGCTTGCGGGATTACCACCGAAGTTATTTTCCCGGTTTGCCGCAGATTGATTTGCGCTGCCAGCCGGCTGCCGCGTGATTCCCGCTTGAGCGAAGAGCGGATTTTGGTGAGTAGCGGGGCGGCCAGAGTGCCATTAGTGCTCGCGGACAAGTCTGCCAGAGCAGCATCCAACGTATCTCCCAGCCGGACCCCATTGCCTTCCACGTCGGCAGTTAACTCAATCTGTTCGAAAGAATCGCGCGCCCGAATGCTGCCCTCTGCCGTCATTAAGGCAGCTCCTAACTGGGCGGTGCCAACCGACCGGGCGGCCAGAGAATAGGTGCCAGCAAGCGCCTGATCACGCCACGTCCCCCGCAGAGTCCCGTTGAGTCCGCCAACCGCGTTCCCCGCTACCGAGGCTGCGTCGGTTGCCAATCTGGCAGTGCCGCTGATCGCCGCAAATTCAGCATCACTGCCTCCTTCCAATTGGACGGCAGCATTCTTTACCGCAACGCCGCTGCTCGGGCAGGATAGCTCGGCGATCCGCAACGGACCTGAAAATGCAGGCTTTCCTCCACTGACCGCGATTGAGCCATAAAGCGAACTACGACGTGCCTTGCATCCGCCGCCATCCAAATTGGGCGCGGCAACCGCCAAGATTCCAGAAAACCCGTCATTCAGCCTGCCCTTGCCCTGGGCCTTGAGCCCGACTGGCCCGAAATCAGTTTCCAGCAACGCTCGGCCGTCGATCAATTCAAGATCTATTTCGGGCAGTCCCGGTGGTTCATCGCTGTCAGGAAATAACAAAGGATCGAGAGCGCCAAAGCTGAGCACGCCGTCGCGGTAACTGCCAAACGCGCGGGGTTTTTCCACCGTAATCAAACCGATTGAGGGTCCGCCGAACCCGTAGGTAATATTGACCGTCACCCGATCTATGGTGAGATCCGGACGCGCCGGATCGCCGATCACGATATTGGTGAGAATTTGCTGATCCGGCTCGATGCTTTCGATATCGTAAGTCGCAGGCAAACCCAACTGGACTAACTGTTCGCCAATAAAATTGTCGGCAATGTGATCTCGTGACAACCACAAGATTGCAATTGCAGATAGCAGGATCAGCAATATCCCCAGCAAGACGCGCCTAACCCAGCGCCGCCGGCGCGGTGCCGCAACGTCATCTTGGTCCGTCTCGGAAATCTCGTCTTCGGCCTGCGCCATGCACCTCACACTTGCGCGTCTCGCCCACGAAAGGCAATGCAGCTAATGTAACGACGATACTGGGGTAAAGGTTGCCGGACGCTGAAAATATTTTGCCCGATTGTTCCGGGCAGCAAGATGAAACTGCCCATCAGGGTGCAGGCCATCGCGCCCGCTTGCGCGCCCGCTTGCTGGGCGGCGGGGCAGAGGCGTTGGCTGACTATGAGGTGCTGGAATATCTCCTATTCGCCGCCATCAAACAGGGCGATACAAAACCAATTGCTAAGGCGCTGATAAAGCGGTTCGGAAATTTGGCAGGGGTATTGAATGCAGATGCCAAGGCCCTGCAATCGGTCAAGGGTGTTGGCGAAACCAGCGCAGCAGCGCTCAAGAGCGTGGCACTGGCGGCCAGAAGGATGGCCCGTGTCGAAATCCAACAAAAACCCGTGCTGGGCAGCTGGCAGGCGCTGCTTGATTATCTCACAATCGATATGGCCCATCTGACTGTCGAGCGGGTGCGAGTGCTTTATCTCAACACCCAAAATCGCCTGGTGCTGGACGAGCATGTCGGCGATGGATCGATCGACGAGGCTGCGATTCATCCGCGCGAAATTATCAGACAGGCGCTGGACATCGGCGCCAGCGCCTTAATTTTGGTGCACAACCACCCAAGCGGGAATCCAGAGCCAAGCCGCGCCGATATCCAGATAACCAACCGTATTGCCGAGGCCGGCCGCTTGCTGGGCATCGTAGTCCACGATCATGTCATCATTGGCCGTGAAGGACATGTTTCGCTAAAAGCCAAGGGCTTGATCTAAAACTGAAATTATTGATCCGCAATGCCCCACTTGTCTGGGCACACCAAATCTTCGCGATATAGATATCATAATGGCCAAATAAGCGGAATGACGAAAACTGCAGTTACCGCAACTACTACAGTCAGCGGCAACCCGTACCGGGCAAAGTCGAGAAACCGGTAGCCACCCGCGCCGTAAACTAGCGTATTCGTCTGATAACCAATCGGTGTCAGGAAGCTGGCACTGGCCGCAAACATTACCGCAACGACGAATGGACGGGGATCCACACCCAGAGCCAAGGCAAGCTGAATGGCAATCGGAGTGACCACGATGGCGACGGCGTTGTTGGTCACCAGTTCAGTGAGCACAAGACTTAGAAGATAGATCGCCGCAAGCGCTATTATCGGTGATAAGGACGACAATGTCGGCGTAGCTGCGTCGACCAGCATTTCGACCAATCCAGCATTTTCCAACGCGGCTCCTATGGCCAGCATCGCGACAATTAGCCCGATTATCCGCCAATCGACCGCGGCGAATGCCTCGTCCGGTTCGATGCAACGTGTCACCAGCACCACCGCCATGCCTAACACTGCCAGTCCCGCTATCGGCATGAGGTCGAAAGCAGC
>JBBKWK010000119.1:0-2747 GCA_037968915.1 Pontixanthobacter sp. | reverse complement strand
CCTTTGTCGGCGAGCGCAATACCGCCTTCTTTTTCCAGCACCCGCAGGGTTGCAATGGCGTTGGCCATAATTGCTGGTTGGGCATTCTCGGTCAGCGTGAGAGCATCTTCCGGTCCGCTAGACATGATGGCGAACAATTTCTGGCCCAGCGCATCATCGACTTCCTGAAACACTTCGCGCGCCGCGGGACTGGCGGCGGCGAGATCGGTGCCCATGCCAACCTTCTGGCTGCCCTGACCCGGAAAAACGAAAGCGCGCATAAGCAAAGACTCCTTAGATGTAGCGGGCCGCGCTTATTGTCCGCGTGCGCCAGCCGCAAGCCCGAAGGGTACGATTGTATTCGCAGCATCATGGCCGATATCGGCGCGGCCGAGATATTTTATCCCTGCCTTTGCACACCAATATCGCGCGATTTCTTCCTCGCTCGCGCCGAACGGGCGGTCATTTTCCGGTACATCGCTAATCCGCCCGAGCCGCAATCCCGCCGCGCCTTGCAAATGTTGAACGATGTGGAAAAATAACCGGTCGATTGCGTAAAGATGCTCGGACACTTCCTCCACCATGACTACGTGGCCGGTGATGTCAGGCATCAGATCGGTGCCGCAGAGCATCGCCAAAGTCATGAGGTTAAACGCGACTGTGGGCCGTCCATCAAGCGAAGGCTCCAGCCCTGCATCGCCGCCAGAGAGGAAATCGATCGAACGGCGCACAGCAACATTTCCGTAGTCGCGGCGAATATCGCCGACCATCGGGCCATGCGCAGATTGACCGATCCCGGCCCTATATAATGCTGCCAGCAGAAAACCGGTGTCGGAATAACCCAGGTAGCGCTTGCTGCGGGCCGTCTCGCCCAATTGCGCCACTGCATCCGCGGCAATCCGGTTCGATCCATAGCCGCCATTGGCAAACCAAACTGCATCAATGGCCGGGTAATTGCTACATTCAACCAACGCGGCCAACCGCTCTGCATCCGGTCCGGCAAAGTGGCCATGACGCGCAAAACATTGCGGATGAAAGATAAGCTCGATTGATTCATCGCTCGCCACAAGATCTTGCACCGCGTCAGCATGTTCTCTTTCGAGTCTTCTGCCGGGTGCGCAAATGGCAATACGGGTTTTTGGCTTGGTTTTCTGCTGGGTCATTCCATCGCTCTATACGTCATTCGCGCGAAAGCGGTAATCCTGCTTGTAAAGGGTCCAATAGCAACATACCGATCCCCGGATGAATGACCAATCCGAACCTAGCCAACACGCCGGCCGCCCGTGGTTTTTCTGCGGGATCGGCGGATCAGGGATGTTGCCGCTTGCTCAAATTCTTAAAGGGCGCGGCGCAATTGTGGCGGGTTCTGACCGAAGTCTCGACCAAGGCCGCACACCCGAAAAATTTGCCTCACTAGCGGCGAAGGGCTTCACCTTGTTCCCGCAGGATGGCAGCGGAATTACCGATGCAGAACAGATCCTCATCGCTTCGGCGGCAGTAGAAGATACCGTGCCTGAAATGGTGCGCGCCAAAGAACTAGGCTGTACCAGGATGACCCGCGCTCAGTTGCTATCGGGCCTGTTCAACAGCGCCAAGACCGGCATCGCAATTGGCGGTACCAGCGGCAAGTCCACAGTCACCGGGATGCTTGGCTGGATTATGCAGGTGGCAGGCCGCGAGCCAACGATAATGAACGGCGCGGTGATGAAGAATTTTGTGTCTGAGGACACACCATTCGCCAGCGCGGTAGTCGGAAATGGAGATGTATTCGTTAGCGAAGTGGACGAAAGTGACGGCTCCATCGCGTTATACCGGCCTGCAGTGGCGGTGTTGCTGAATGTTAGCCTCGACCACAAAAGCATGGACGAATTGCGCGCCCTGTTCGGGGCCTATTTGGCTGCAAGCGGCGTGGCGGTGATCAATGCCGATGATCCAGAGGCGTTGACGCTGCTGCCCCATGCCAAATCTGCTCTGACCTTCGGGATCGACCAGGAACTGGCCCAAATCGGTGTGGTGCCGGGCAGTATAGCAGACGGGCCGATCCGTCAGGCCGCGATGATCGTGGACCGGCATGACGGCAAAATCTACCCGTTGACGCTGAACTTGCCCGGCCGGCACAATCTGTCCAACGCGCTTGCTGCCATTTCCGGCGCAGTGGCCGCAGGTGTGCCGGTACAGGAAGCTGTTTCTGCGCTGGGAAGCTTTGCGGGCCTTGCGCGCCGGTTCGACATCATCGGAGCCAGCCCGTCCGGCATCAACGTAATCGACGATTTTGGCCATAATCCCGAGAAATGCGCCGCGACCCTGCGCACCTTGAAACAACATCCGGGCCGCGTGATCGCGTTTTTTCAGCCGCATGGTTATGGTCCGCTACGCCAAATGGGCGCAGAACTGGCAGGAACCTTCGCCCATGAACTGGATCCCAGCGATGTTACTTTGATGTGCGATCCGGTCTATTTCGGCGGCACGGTTGACCGCAGCGAAGGTAGCGAGCGGATTATCAAGCTGATCGGACAAGCTGGCGGCAGCGCCGAATATTTGCCCACCCGCGAAGCCTGCGGCGACAAAATCGTGCAATTTGCCAAACCCGGTGACCGGATCGTGGTGATGGGCGCACGCGACGATACGCTGACGGAGTTTGCCCGCGGGATCCTAGGCCGACTGGACTGATCCCGTTGCTATCCTTCTGCCGCATTCGGGTGCCCGATCTTCAGCACCTTATGCAGCACGAACACCAGCACACTACCTAACAACAAGCCGAATATCCC
>JBBKWK010000118.1:0-15750 GCA_037968915.1 Pontixanthobacter sp. | reverse complement strand
ATCATGACAGACAAATTCACCAAAGAAATCGTGCGGATGCGAAAGATCGAAGGTCAGGCGCGCGGGATTGGTAAAATGATGGAGGATGATCGCTATTGTATCGATATTCTCCAGCAATTTTCGGCGATGGAAGCCGCCTTGCGTTCCACCAAAATGAAAATTCTGGAGATCCACACCAATCATTGCGTGGACGAAGCGCTGAATTCCGGTAGCAAGGCCGACCAGAAAGAAAAAATTGCCGAGTTGGTGAACCTGTTCGGAAAGATTGGGAAGTAGCCGACTATAGTCGCAGATTATTAGTGGCGTAAATTATGAAATCGCCGTGCAATCAGATTTGCGAAATTGACCAGCCAACCGGTTTCTGCACCGGCTGCGGTAGAACTCTTGATGAGATCGAAGAGTGGCCCTTTGCGGCTGGCGAGCGAAAGCAACAAATTTTGGCCACGTTGCCTGCACGGATCACTGCTTTAGGCGGCTACCTGCCACCAGTCGGTGCTGATGAGGTATAGCGCAGGTGCGATTTTCGGAATCTTTCCTACCAAAGCGCTTTCACTAGGAAATCGCAAAAATTGTACGCTGCCCGAATCTGGGTCTTGCATGGGTAATGCAGAATTCAGGTCTAGAATTGGGTCCTGAAAGCTTGGAAAACCTAGCTTTATGGCAAGTTCTTCCATCTCAATCGTAATGATGGGGTCAGAGGTTCGAATCCTCTAAGCGGCACCATACCTTCCAATAGGAAAAACGAAGACTTCCTGTTGAAAGGCCGTTCGGGTGGCCGCGTGCTTGGGTCCTGCTTGGGGCGCTTTGGCTTGGAACGTGGCAGCGACCCACTTCATGCCCACTTAAAACCGAATCATGCGAAGTGACCTGACTTTGTCACCATTGGTCGGCGGCTTCTTGAACGATCTTCTTCGGAATCCCATGCGAGCTATTGGATTGAACAGGCCGATTGAAAGAAACAGTTCTGGTTGGGCTGTATGATGAAAGGTTAAACATCTGGCCTAAATTAAAACTTTCGAAATTTTTAGTGAAGTAATATTACTAAATTCATGCGTCAAAAATAACACAATTGTTCAAAATTCGATATTAACAAATCCTTTTCAATTTGACCAAGCACATAGTTTCAGAGCGATAGTCACTTCTTGCCTGCTTCTAAGCAAAAGAGCGTTTGCAAGGCAGGGGATGACAACAGGCCGTATCGCAAACGCGAGCGGCCGATGAGTGGGGTATCTGATATGTCTCGATTTCGCTGCCTAAGTTCGCTTTTGCTTGGAACGACTGCTCTGATTAGTGAAGGAGGTGTCTGGGCTCAAACAGCACCCGCGACGATTGAAGAGCCGGCAGATGATGTTGTAATAGTGGTGACCGGCACGCAAATCAAAGGTGCGAAGATCAATGACGTCTTGCCGGTTACGGTGCTGGACGAGGATCTAATCGAAGCGACAGGTGCTGCCTCGGGTGAGGAGCTCTTTCGGGCCATTCCGCAAAACGGCACAGTTTCGTTTAACGAACAGAACACGACCGGCGGTGTCAATGGTGCGCGCGGTGATCTTGCGTCGATTAACCTGCGCGATTTGGGCACTGGGAATACGCTCATGCTTATCAATGGCCGCAGAATGAATCTGCATCCGGGCTTCCAGACCGAATTGCTGGTCCCAGTAGTATCGCCTGATACCAACGAAATTGCACCGGGGAGCGTACGGCGTATTGAGGTGCTGCGTGACGGCGCTTCTGCCGTCTATGGTGCGGATGCCGTTGCTGGCGTTATCAACACAATTCTCAAGAGCAATCTGAAAGGCGGCTTCATTGAAGGTGACTGGCGTGCGTCCGATGGCACCAGCCTGTATAGCACCAGCATTGCGGGCGGTTATGGATTCGATTTTGCGGGCGGGCGCGCCAACCTCACACTTTATGGCGGCTACTTCCATGAAAATGGCGCTCCTGCGTCAATTCGCCGATACTCGGCTTTCGATGATCGCCGCCCTCTGGTTCAGGGAACCGATTTTGACGATGATGCCTCATTCAACAACCGGTCGACCAGCACGCCTTTCGGGCAGTTCGATATTCAAGGTTCGTCGCCACAAACGCGCACCACATTGCTGGATGACGATTTCTATCTGGTGCCGAACACGTTCAGCGGTTGCAGACTACAATTTGGCAACGGTCTCTGCGGCCGGGCCGGCACAACTCCCGCGACCGACATCCGCTACAATACCAATTTCGGGGTCGATCTGTTTTCGCGGAAAGATCGCTACAATGCTGCAGCCTTGTTTAACTATGATCTGAGCGATTCAGTCGAATTTTACGTGGAGGGCAGCTATTATCGCTCTGTCAGTCGGCGCAATAATGAAGCAACAGCCCTCTTGTCCGCCGTGCCTGTCGGCATATCGCGCAATGCCTACTGGAACCCCTTCGGACCAGTGGGAAGCCCCAACCGTTTGCCCGGAACAACGATTGCAGCATCTGGCGTAGACGTCATTATGGAACGCATGCGGTTTATCGATGTCGGCACACGCGATGTCGAGGTAACTAAGGACAGCTACCGTCTCGTTACTGGCTTCAAGGGCAATTTCGGTGATTGGGACTTCGATACCGGCTTTGTATATGCCGAAGCGAAAACCAACGACCTTACTCGTGGCAGGATTTCGCTTACCCAATTGCAGAACGTCATGAACCGGACGGATGCAACTGCTTACAACCCCTTCAACGGTGGTTGTTTGGAGGGACAAGGAACCGGCCCGAACAATGGCGATTGCACACCCAACCCACAGGCAACCATCGACGCCATCACTATCGATGTGTTCCGCAAGGGCGAAACAACCTTGGCCTTAGCGGATTTCAAAGTTTCAAGGGATGATATCTTCACCCTGCCGGGCGGCGATGTCGGTATTGCGTCTGGTGTCGAGTTCCGCCGCGAGACGTTTAAGGATGATCGCGATCCAAGGCTCGATGGCACAATCACTTTTACCGACTCGGTGACAGGTGTGTTCAATGGCAGTGACGTGGTTGGCTCCAGCCCGTCTCCGGACACAAGCGGGCGGCGCGATGTATATTCGGCATTTGCCGAGATATTTGTGCCGCTCGTATCGGAGGATTTGAATATTCCTCTTGTCCGCTCATTGACGGTCCAGCTTGCAGGCCGCGCGGAGCATTTCAATGATATCGACGAAACCACGGTAGTACCACGTGTCGCTGCAGCATGGACTGTGTTCGACGGCTTGCTATTCCGTGGCGCTTGGTCTCGCGGTTTCCGCGCACCAAATCTGGTGCAGGTCAATGATGAGGGAACAACTCGTTCCAACACGCGCGATGACTTTGTAATTTGTCAGGCGCAGGTCGAAAAGAACATTATTGCCAACTTAGGTGCTTGTAGCGGTAGCGGAACTGTCAGTTTCAGATCTGGCACCGACAATCTGGTTCCGGAAACTAACACCAGCATCAATCTGGGGGTTGTGGTCGAACCGCCATTCATTCCTGGCCTGACGCTGACGGCTGATTACTGGAACATCAAACAAAAGGGCATCATCGGCGTGTTCGGCGATGACAATGCGTTGGCACTCGACTTGCTCCGCCGCCTGAACGGCTCGACCAACCCTAATGTCATTCGTGACGACCCTGACGCAGGCGAAATCGCCCTGTTTGCCGGGACCAGCCTTACTCCGGCAGGCAACGTTATTCAGGTTCTCGATCCTTATCTCAACCTCGATGGCCGGGAATCCTCGGGCTGGGACTTCGGACTGTTCTATGACATTCCCGAATTTGGCCTGGGCGATTTCCGCCTTCGCTTGAATGCAGCGAGGCTCAAGTCCTTTGTCCAATCGGCCGGGCCAGATGGCCAAGAACTGCTCGACGCAATTTCCTCTGGAACCCTTCCCACCGATGTAGCGGTCGAGGGGCTTGGCGAGCTGCTGGAAATCGAAGGCCGCCCGAAATGGCGTCTCAGCGGATCGGTACTTTGGAGCGCAGGTAACTGGGACGCTTCAATATTTGGTCAGTATGTCGATAATGTCTATGATACGTCGGTTACCCGCGATACGCTGATCGTCTCTGACAATCCAAATGCCAACTTTTATCTGGTCGACGACTGGTTCACGACGAACGCATCGGTGAGCTACACCATAAATAATGACACTGCGCTCAATGGAACCAGACTGAAGTTTGGAATCAATAACTTGTTCGACAAGGATCCGCCACTCGCCGATGAAAGTTATGGCTTCTTCAGCGAGCTGCATTCGGCACGTGGCCGGGTGTTCCACGTCGAAATTCGCAAGAAATTCTGAATTGCTGGGGGAGAAGCTATCATGCCTCTCCCGTCAGTACCGTTGTGATAGTAGATCTTATGGTATGAGACCGACCCTGCGCATTATCCAGTTAGGCCTAATCGCGGTCTTGGCTGGCTGTCAGTCAGTGCCTGACCGGAATGGCGGGCACAACGCTGCAGCTCAAACAGCATCGCCGGACTCTGTCCGGTGTAACAGCGCAACGATTGCGGTGGACGCGGATTTCCCGGGTGGAGGCTACGCTTCCTGCACATTCCAGTCCCCCGAACATCTGGTTGTCCGGATAGAGCCAGAAAATGAACCGCCGATCAACTGCAGCCCATGGTATGCGATGCGGCTAACACCGCTCCGCCCCCAAAAAGAAGTCCGGCAGGTAACCTTGAACCTGACATATGATGTTTGCGGTCACCGCTATTGGCCAAAGATAAGTACAGACGGCAAAAGCTGGCGCAGGCTGCAGCCAGAGAACGTGAGCATAACAGAAGTGGATGGTGTTCGGCAGGCTCGACTCACAATCGATCTACATGATGAGCCCCTATGGCTTGCGGCCCAAGAAATCATCCAGCCAGCAGACTATTCAGACTGGCTAGACAAGCTTTCGCGTTCTCCTTTCGCAAGCCAGAGGATGTTGGGAAAGTCGGCACAGGGCCGAGACATTCCCGCGCTGACCATTAAGGCGCCGGGGTTCAATCAGGTCGAGCAAATTGTTCTGATCGGGCGGCAGCATCCTCCAGAGGTCACCGGAGCCATCGCCATGAAGGCCTTTGTTGAAGAAACGTTTGCTAACACGCCCTTGGCGGGCCAGTTTCGGAAGCGGTTCGAAATCACTGTAGTGCCGCTACTTAACCCCGATGGCGTGGTCCACGGATACTGGCGAAACAACACAGCGGGAAGCGATCTAAATCGAGATTGGGGACCGTTCGCACAACCGGAAACCCGATTGATTCAAAGCCTGCTGGAGTCGCTTTCCGATCGCTCCGGCAAGAAATTGCGACTCTTCCTCGATTTCCACTCGACCAGCTCAGATGTATTCTACACCATTCCTGATGATCTGCCGACTAATCCAGTGATGTTCACGCGCGACTGGCTGGAAAATTTGCAGAAGCGGATGCCCCAATACGATGTCCGACGCGATCCCGGGCACAACTCAGGTTTGCCTACCTCAAAAAGCTATGTTTATAGAAAATACGGCGTTCCAACCGCAACATTTGAGATCGGTGACGAAACTGACCGTGACCTGATAGATGAGATTGCCCGGGAGGCATCACGCGCCATGATGGAAACACTGCTTGCCGTGCCAGAAGGCTTGTAGAGACCACTAAGGCGACTTCACCCAGTATTTAGCGCGACAGATACCTTCCAGTAGGAAAGACCAAGACTTGTTGCGGAAAGGCCGTTCGGCTGGTCGCGTGTTTGGGCCCTGCTTGGGGCGCTTTGGGTGGGAAGGTGACCGCGACCCACTCCATAACCACTCAAAACTGGATCAATCGGATCGAGCTGTCTCTTCGATCTTTGATCGGTGGCCTTTGGCCATGAAGCGTTCGCGAAAGCCTGACGAGGGCAATCGCTCGGCGAAACGCGAACATATCCAGTGATAGATCAAGGCCATTCTCGATGTGGCCGAACGGCAGGCTCTGGTAGAGGTGCAGCTTGGGGCGCTTCGGAAGACCGACAACGGTTTTGCCACCCGCCAACCTGAATTGAAAACAAGCCATCCCAACTCTGTCATACCAATTGGTATACACGAAATCACATTTTGGTGATAATAATTGGTTGACTGACCGCTCGACTCCAGATAAGTGGTCCTTGCAACCACTATGTAAGGAATACAGGGAAATTTTCGGGGCTCTTCTTTAAAATCTTATGTAGCATAGTCGACTTCTTCAGCCTCGGTCGACGAACAGTTTTATTCGTGAAATTCTAATTTGAACATGCGGTCACCGTAGCAAATCTGCTGCTCGGTTCCGCACGATATTCATTGTCTCAGCCAATCAAAATTGGCGGGATTCTGAGTGCGCCTTAAAATGGGAGAGTGAAAAATGAATCTGGGAAAAAGTTTTGTGCTTGGAGCCCCGTCGCCAAGGAAATTTTCGGCGATTCTGTTGGCCGGCACGGCCCTAACCTTGATCGCAGGACCGGTGCTGGCGCAAGATCAGACAAACGTCGCTGACGACCTTGGCGAAGGCGGAAATGCCATCGTGGTGAGCGGCATTCGGGCCACGATTCAGGACTCGATACAAACCAAGAAAAACGAGATTGAAATTGTCGATGCGCTTTCGGCCGAAGAAATTGGCGATCTTCCCGCGTTGTCGATCGGTGAGGCACTGGAGACTTTGACCGGTGCGGCCTCCCACCGGGAACAGGGCGGAGCAACCGAAATATCGATCCGCGGGCTCGGGCCGTTCTTGGGTTCGACGGTCATCAATGGACGTTCAGCGGCCAATGGTAGCGGAGACCGTTCGGTCAACTTCAGCCAGTTCCCATCAGAACTTTTCAACAAGGTCGCGATCTACAAAAGCCAATCGGCGAGCATGATCGAGGGCGGCGTTGCTGGACAGATCGCATTAGATACAATCAGACCGATTGATTACGGCAAGCGTCAGATCCAAGGCGAGTTCAAACTCAACTACAACCCTCAGAATTTTGACATCACCAAAGACCAGAGGTTTCAGGATTTCGGCTATCGCGGTACGGTCAGCTACATCGACCAGTTTGCTGTCGGCGAAGGAGAGGTCGGCATATCGCTCGGCTATTCCCGCAACGAAGCGACGAATCCCGAGCAGGAAGCCCGAGTTAGCGATACCGCCAACTATTGCAAGAACGTCCCGATCGACAAGAATGTCGGCGTTTTTGATGACAATAATTGCGATTCGCCGAGACCGAATACCGCGGGCACAGAACCCTTCGTGGTTGCTCGCAACAGCTATACCTATCGTCAGAATATTACGGACGATACGCGCGATTCGTTGTTTGCTGCTGTACAGATCAAGCCCTCGCCCGACGTCGATATCAATATGGATTTTCAATATTCGAACCGGCTCTTCCGCGAACGACGCAACGATCTGGTTTTCTCCGAAGGTCGTCGGATTGACGGGCTGGGCGACCCCAACGCCCTGAATTTTCCTCTGATTGTGGGAGATAATGGCGCCCTGCAGCAATTTACCGGGGAAACCAATATCGAGACGAACAGCGAATATGCGGAACGCGGCGAGAAATATTATGGCGGTGGCCTGTCGATCGACGTGCAGGCGACAGACCGGTTGAAACTTTCCACCGATCTTTCCTATTCACAGACCCAGCGGACCGAACAATCGACGCAGGTACGGATGCGAATCCAGAACCGGCGGGATATTTTTGGTGTTACCAACCAATATCCCCAATCACGGGAAAGCGATGGAACCACTTCTAACAATCGTATTGAAACGGCCTATTTGATCCGGCAGAATGGTTCGGAAACCTTCAACACGGTCGTGCAGCAATTCGACGTCAACAATTATGACCTGTTTAGCGACAATGCGCGCACCCGCTATTCGCTGTCACAAGATCGCTACAACAGCATCTTTGGCGCGCGCGCGGATTTTGAATATGAAATCGATAGCTTCCTCACTTCCATCCAGGGCGGCATTCGCTTTCAAGAGCTTAAATATCAGAGCGTTCCCGGTGGCGTGGTCGGCACCAGCCGCAACGAAGTCACCTACAGCAATGCTGCTCTGACCATCGCCAACCAAGCCTGTCGCACCGCGTTTCCGGAGAAGAATTTTCTGTCATCGGTATCTGGTGGTAATCCGCTGATCACCAATGTGGATGCTGCCGGAAATGTTATCAACACCACCAACGGCTATGCGTCGTTCGATGCGCTGTGCCTCGCAAAGACGCTCGAAGCAAATGATCCCAAGGGGATTTCGTTCGATAAAAACGGTGTACCCATTTACCCGGATGGCAAATTCGATGCGATCGCTAATAATGACGTGAACGAGAAAAGCTGGGCCGGCTATCTGCAGGCTAATTTTGATGGCGATCTCGGTTCGGTTCCTATCCGCGGCAATCTGGGACTGCGGGCGATAAGAACCAAAGTGCTTTCGGATGGCTTCAGAGGCGCATTGACGGCGACTCCATTGGTTGGTGGCGGGTTCCGTCTGGTGCAGGACAATAACCAGCCGCTGGTGCCGATCAGTGCGAGCAGTTCCTATACGGAATACCTGCCCAGCTTCAATCTGGTCGGGGACGTCGCACAGGATGTTCAGGCGAGATTTGCAATGTTTCGCGCACTCTCCCGGCCAGACCCTGCGAGTCTAGGATATGGCCGGACATTCAACGCAACGAACGACACCGACGCAACCACTATCTCGGAAATCATCGGGTCGGCATCGGCCAGCGGCAATCCGTTTTTGGCACCCTTGCTTTCATGGAATTTCGATGTCGCGCTGGAATGGTATCCCAACAAGGACACGATCCTAGCCGGGGGCGCCTACTACAAAAGCTTCAATGGCGGATTTGATGCTGTCGGACAATTTGAGACGTTCGAAGTCAATGGCCAGCAGTTGCAAGCGGTTGTGACGACCGAGGAAACAAGCAATGAAACAAGCACGATCTATGGGTTCGAACTTACCGCAGCTCATCGTCTGAGCTATCTTCCTGCGCCGCTTGACGGACTCGGTTTCAAGGTTAGCTACAACTTCGCCAATTCAAATTTTGAAACCCAGGATGGAATTTTCGGGGCGGTGAGAACCGTTCAGCCCGATGGATCCATTACGACCAGCGAAGCATTGATCCCGCCCGCCAATATATTTGGCCTGTCGAAACATGTGCTGTCAGCGCAGCTCTACTATCAACTTGGCGGTTTCGACCTGCAGGGCGTGTATAAATATCGTAGCCGCTACTTCCAGCAGTTCGTTGGCGATTCCGGAAGTCGTCTTCGCTATACCGACGCTGCCGGTGTGTTCGAGGCCCGCATTTCATACAAACTGAACAAAAATGTTCGGTTTACGATCGAAGGGCTCAACCTGTTTGGTGAACCACGGACCGATTATCGGCCCAGCGTCGGCGATCTGTCGCAAAACCTGGCATATGGTCCGCGTTATTTCGCCGGTGTGCGGGTCAAGTTCTAGAGGCTCCAACGGGGGTTGGCGCGGCGAGAGCTTGAATCCGCCGCGCCAGTATCGTCGCCCTGCAACCTTTTGAAATGCTGAATTCATGGCTCGTCCGTCAATATCAACGGTCATGTGGCGGCATAGCATAGCGAATGAGATGGATAAAAATGGTTGAGAAACGACTTTTCCATTCCGTGGCAGAACAAATTGTCGGCCTGATTGACGATGGCAATTTCCCCGCTGGCGTCCGGCTTCCCAGCGAAAGAGAACTGGCTCAGCGGTTCGGAGTCAGCCGAATTTCCATCCGCGACGCAAAAATCGCGCTGCAAGCGATAGGACGGCTCGAGATCAAGGCCAGTTCGGGATTCTATGTGGCCGAAAACCGATCGGTTGAGGCCAATCAATTTCCCATCGTCAACGCATTCGAACTGACCGAGGCACGCCAGGTATTCGAGTCCGAAGCGGCGGCGCTTGCAGCGTTGAACATTCGGGATGAGGATTTGCAGCAGCTTGACGAACTGCTGGACCAAATGGCCTCCCCGGACACGACTCTGGCGGCAGAAGCCGATCTGCAGTTTCACGCCGTGATTGCAAGGGCGTCCAACAATGCAGCCATCGTTTACACGATCGAAACCTTGTCGCGCATGCGGGAGCAAGTACCGGAACTTAAGCCGCTATACGAGTTGATCTGCAATTCCGATTCCGGTCATCGGGCAAAGGAACATCGCGCCATTTTTGATGCTCTGAAAGCTCATGATCCAATCGCCACCCGCGGTGCGATGCGCGCCCACTTCAACCGGTTGCTCACCGCCATGCTCGAAATCACGGAAATTCAGGCCATGGAGGAATTGCAGCAACGTGCTTTGGAAAACCGGCTGCGGTTTCTCGCACCGGCCCATGTGGCATAGATGTAGTGGCTTCCATTAACAATTCTCAATGATCTAATGGCCACGCGATAGCTGACGGAAAAGCTGGGGTTGCCAGCTAATGCTGGATTAGAGTTCCTCTCGGGAACGACTTGGATAGCATTCGAGCTTCGAACGACTAATATTTGCAATTTTTAGAGCGGGCGCAGTTCGTCTGCAATAGGGTCGCTTTTTATCCCGTAACTGCCTGTTCGATCAGAAAAATCAGTCCTTGCAACTACGGGCTTAAGCCATGACGCATTGATCAGGCTTCAACAATCAAAGAATGGGCGCCAGGAGGTTCATGCCCCTTGGCGCCCATCTCCTAATACAAGTTATGTATCATTCAGTCGGCGCCTCGTCATCGCCGCTTTGTGCGGCGCTGCCTTCACCTTGGGCAAGGATCAGCCCATTTCCGCTAGCGGCAAGATTTCCAGCTGGAATCACGCTGCGTGCACCCTTGGCGGTCATCACCACCTGCTCGATCTGACCACGGCCATTGGCCACGACTTCACGCACCTTGCCGAGCGGAACGCCTTCTGGGGACATGATCTTCATCCCCGGTTCGACGGCAAATGCGCCCTGACCGGTAGCCGCCGCGCTGCCTGCCACTGCCAGTGGAACAGATGTCAGGTCAGCCGCGCCGGAACCACTTCCCGAAGCGGTTCCTGTGACATTTCCAACCGGGAGATTGCCCGGGGCGCTGGTAGCGTTGGTGACGGCATTGCCTGCAGCATTGCGGACCTGTCCGATCGCCGGTGTCGCCAGACCGCGAGCGGTGGCGGCGGTATTGCGAACCTGCGAAACACCGCCCCGAGCGATTCCGGTCACGGCATCGGTCCCAAGCAATTGCGCGTTGGCGTTACCGTTGCCTTGAGCAGAACCGGAACCTGATGCAGTGCCGCCAATCGGGGCAATTGGATTGCTGGCCAGTTGCGTCAAGCTGGCGCTACCTCCAGCGTTTGCGCTACGATTTGCTCCAACATCGCCTGAGCGCACATCGGCGTTCTGGCTGCCTTCGGTCGAACCGGCGACATCCGCCGCACCGCGAGTGCTGCTGCGGGTCGTGCTGCGAACGTTGTCGAGCGTTCCGCGCAGAGGAGTGCCGATGGAACCGGCACTTCCGATTGAGCCGCCGAGTCCGCCCCCAAGTCCGCCGCTGCCGCCAAGCAGTTGGGCATTTGCAGGAGCACTAAACAAGGTAAGTGCCGTCGCGGCGATAAGAAGATTTTTCATGGTGTATCCTTTCGTCCAAATTCACGATGGGCCGTTCACCGATCGCTCAAGGACAAAACGGATGGCGTCTGGAGTTTAATCCGTGGCTAGCGAAAAATTTCTATTTGCGGCGACCGCAGGCACCGCAAAGCAAGCCCCGGCCATACAGCGCATCATGGCCCTTCGGACCAAGATCGCGTGCTTCCCTGTCAAGCTGTGCCCGCCAATTCCTGCCATTGCCCAGTGCCAGTGCCGCCCGCGCAGCCACCAGCGGCGCGGCAAAGGATGTGCCCCGGACTTTGATAATCTTGCCCTTCGCATTTGCCGCGTAAACGTCGGCTCCGGGCGCAGAATAGTCCAAATGCAAGGCCCGTCCGGCTTCGATCAGCGGACGCGTGCGGCCATCGACCCCAGTTACCGCCACTACGCCGTCATAGGACGCCGGATAGGCCGGCGGGGCAGCGGGACCATCATTTCCCACGGCCGCTATGATGACGATGCCCTTGGCCTGCGCCGAAGAAATAGCTCTCGCCAGCACCGAATTTTTGGGTCCGACAAGGCTGATTGTCACGACCTTGGTACCTTGTCCGGCGAGCCAGCCAAGCGCTCGGGCGATGGCAAGTGCGTTACCGCCCGCCGGATCGTTGCCATAGACATCGGCGACACTGATGTGTGTGACTCCATTGTTTTTGAGTAGCGAGGCAACTGCACTGCCGTGATTGCTGGGATATGGCGCACCTTTTGCAAATCCCTTGGTGGCGGCAACTGGGACTGAAGTCCCGGGTGCTCCATCAATCATACCTACAGATGTGAAAATCGCGACCTGCGATGATGAAGCGCTAGCAATAGAGGGAAGCGCCGAGAGACCATTTGCCGGGAAATGCAGATTGTCAGCGCTGATCACCGTATCGGGCAATTGGACGGCGAGTTCTCGCTGCGCTTCGGCCAATGACATACCCCTCGGTACCCCGATCCGGCTTACGTCAATGCCAAGATCGGCGATGTCTTCAACTGCGAGAATTGTAAATCCGGACACCTTGATCCGCGCCAATCCAGCGGCATCAACATCAAGCAGCAACAATTCCCCGCGGCGTGCAGGTTCACCCGTCGCATCGAGTTCGATCACGTCCCTGTTGCGCCGGACGAGCCGGTCGATGGCAGTTTGCCGCTGCCGTGCAAGACGAACAGCTGTCTGTTGAAGCTGTGTCCCCAGTCCATCGACGCCGCCGACAATTGGATCGAGCAAAGGCTGGGTTGCTGGCATTCCTGCGGGCACCGTCACGCCGGGCAGGCCTAGCTGTGCCGCTACAGGTGTCGCAGCCAGCAAAGCAACCGCAGTCATAATAAGATTGGGACGTCGCATATCTCGCCTTTTGACTAATTTGCATTAAGCATGGATGAAACGAGCGGGCTCATCCGTTTAATCCGTGGAAGGCAAAGAAACTGAAAAACGCTTTCGAGCAGGATGTGCTGGAGCTATTACCCCGAATGCGGCGTTTCGCAATCGGGTTGACCGGCAGTCCGTTCGACGGCGACGATCTTTGCCAGATGACAATCGAGCGTGCGCTTACCAATCGACAGAAATGGCAGGAAGGCACGCGGCTCGACAGCTGGATGTATCGGATTATGCGCAATAT
The DNA here is from genome assembly GCA_037968915.1 of Pontixanthobacter sp. GTDB lineage: Bacteria > Pseudomonadota > Alphaproteobacteria > Sphingomonadales > Sphingomonadaceae > Allopontixanthobacter. The sequence goes on along the minus strand of JBBKWK010000118.1, from coordinate 2,623 downwards.
CTGGATCGATGAAACACGCAGCCGAAACCGGCGTTCGCAAACCTTTGTCCACGAAGAGGCAGGCTTCGCGGTCGGCGCAGACGGTGGGCAGGAAGCGCAGGTCGAACTGGGCCATGTCGGCCGCGCAATGGATCGCTTGCCCGATGACCAGCGCGAAGCGGTACTGCTGGTGATGGTCGAAGGCTATGCCTACAAGGAAGCCGCCGCAATAGTCGGTTGTCCGATAGGAACCTTGAATTCGCGCCTAGTGCGCGGACGCGATGCCCTGATGGCAATGCTAGGCGAAACTGCGGAAGGAGCGACAAAGTGAAAATCACTCCTGAAGAACTGGCTGCCTATGCCGATGGCGAATTGTCGGGTGCCCGGCTTGGCGAAATTGAAACCGTGATTGCGGCTGACACTGCGCTTGCGCAGCAGGTCGCGGCGCACCGTGCGCTCAGGGTTAGCTTGGGCGCGCATTTTGCTCCAATCCTCGATCAACCCGTGCCCGACCGATTGACCCGAATGCTTTCGAAGCCTGACAGCCTCGAAAGCAAGGAGAACGTTGTCAGTTTTGCTGTTGCGCATGAAAAGCGGGAGATGAAGAAGACAATTCCGCGTTGGGGCTGGATTGCCGGGCCCGCGCTTGCAGCCTCTTTGGCGCTAGCTGTGTTTATGCCGCGCGATGGAGGCGAAACTTCGGAGTTCGCTAGCCCGCAGCTGGCAATGGTGCTTGATCAACAATTGGTGGCTACTCAGACAGCGAGTGTCGATACGCGAATTCTCGTGAGTTTTCGCAGCAAGGACGGCGATTTGTGCCGCGCATATAGCGGGACCGAGGCTGGAGGGATTGCCTGCCGCGAAGCACAAGGCTGGCGGCTACGCGATGTGCTGCAAGGAAGCGAGGCTGCGGCCGGAGAATACCGGCAGGCCGGTGCTGATGACGCAGCACTACTTGCGATCGTACAGGACATGGCTGACGGTCCGGCGCTGGATAATGTGCAGGAAGCTGCGGCAAGAGAGGATGATTGGCAATAGTTCGTCGCGGCTGCGGTGACCGCCCAGGGATTAGCACAAAAAAGGGCCGGATTTCTCCGACCCTTTCGAGTTTTGGCAATTGTGAGAGTTGGGTCAGTTGCCGACTTGAACCGTGCCCATGCGGTAACCGCGCTTGCCCATATCGTGGATGTAGTCCTTGCGCTCATGGGCCAGTTCCTTGCCGTATTCTTCCCACGCATCACGCAGGTCTTCGGTGTCACTTGCGCGTCGTAGATCGCTGGTCAGTTCTTTTTGGGCTTCCGTCACATCGATCCGGTAATCGAACCACAGATTGTTTTCGATCCCAGCAATCGGGGCGGTGATGATCAGTTGTTCTTCTTCGCGCGCCCGGGCTTCCTCATAAAGCATCGGCAACGCCGCAGTCGCGGCGGTAGAAATTGCGAGAAATGCCGTAGCGGCCGTCGTTTTGATCATTTTCATGGCGTGTCTCCAATAATTACGGACGCCTCCCTGGCGGTCCGTCAATTGGCTAACGATCTTGGGTCAGCGTTTAATCCATCAAAATACGACAGTATCGATAAGTCCTTCAGCACGAGGTCAAACTGTCAGTTTTGTCCGAGCGAAAGCATCTCCACCAAAATTCCGATGACTTCAGCTTCGAACGGACTTCGGGTCTGTCTTGGCACTTGGGAAAAACAGGTAGGCTACGACTGATCAACCTATCGAAATATTTCAAAAAATTTGGATCGATTCCCTCGATTTTGAAATGATGGGGTCAGGGGTTCGTATCCTTTTAGCGGCACCATTCCCTTGCTCTTAAGTGCTCTTGTCTCACGGGTTGTCATGCAACTGCACGACTTTTTAGGAGGGCGGTTCCTGCTACGGTCCGCGAAATAATTCGAAAAAGAATACAGAGCCTTCGGGTCGCACAATACCATCACCGTATTAAACGTGTATCCCCGTTGGGGATACTATGTCCTGGCCGCTTTGCGGGTCCGGGACGTTTCAGGTCAGCATATTGATCGGAGTGCTGCAACACGTTTGCCCTGCCGATAGATATCTCAACTCATTGGGCTTTCTTCCTTCGGCAACCGCAAAATCGGCGTCTACAAAACGGCATTCGGAGCACGTTACGGCCCGCTTAATAGAGAGCCGCCAGCCGGCTCGGGAATTTTTTGCCCTGTTGCCGCGTAACGCTTTGCTGTAAGAATGCCGTAATCGATGTACCACGATTTGGTACAATTAGCCGGGTTGTCGACTGAAGGAAGCGCAGTGACGCCTTTGCCGATTGACATCAAAAATGACGAGCCCCTCAGCTTGATCTTGTACAACGCGAGAGAGTTTGCGCGTTCGCTTGGCGTAACGAGCGCAAGCTATCGGCTGGTTCCCTCCTATCATTCTCAGCTCGATCAGAGCGCGATCCTATACCATTTTGGTTTTCCGGCTGAATGGGTCGCCCTCTACGACGATGACCACGCGTTCCGCCAACATGACCCTATTGCCGACTATGTCACCCGCACGGGTAAGTCGATGACATGGAAGCAGGCGATAGAGGCGCAGAAGTTGACGCCTGAACAGGCTGCATTCGCCCAGTCGATGAAAGATCACGGGCTGATAGATGGGTGGGCAGTGCCATTCTATGGCC
>JBBKWK010000117.1:0-5364 GCA_037968915.1 Pontixanthobacter sp. | reverse complement strand
AAAGCCTCCTCCAACGTCACTCGTATAACCGGGGTGCCCGGCGGGAAGGCGCTGAGCAAGCGGCTGGGGAACGCCGCAGACAGAACCACGAAATGGCCGCGGTCATCCTTGCTGCGGATCAGCCGCCCGAATGCCTGTGCCAGTTTTGCCCTGATTAGGCGGTCATCATAGGCGCTGCCGCCATTCGCGGCGCGGCGGGCGCGGTGCAGGATCGTCGGGCGAGGCCAAGGTACTTGCTCCATTACCACGCAGCGCAGGCTGCGGCCCGGTACATCGACCCCGTCCCGCAATGCATCTGTGCCGAGCAAGGTTGCGCGCGGATCGTCGCGGAAGATATCCACAAGAGTGCCAGTGTCGATCGGATCGACATGCTGCGCATAGAGGGGCAATCCTGCGCGCGCGAGCCGATCTGCAATTCGGCCATGGACTGCGCGCATCCGGCGTATAGCGGTGAACAGGCCCAACACGCCGCCGCCAGCTTCTTCAATTAGCCGGGCATAAGCACCAGACAATGCCGGAATGTCGCCGCGTTTCAGATCTGTAACGATCAAAACCTCTGCCTGATTGGCATAGTCGAATGGACTGGCTGCGCTGGCGAGGTTCGGCGCGACATTAATATGCGGCGCGCCGGAGCGAGTTATTGCAGCCTCCCAATCCTCGCCATCGCGAAGTGTGGCGGAGGTCAGCATGACGCCGTGCGCGGGTTCCAATACTGTGCGGGCGAAAGGCTTCATCGGGTCCAGCCAGCGGCGGTGGATCGCGACATCGAATTCGCGGGCATCAGATCTGTCGACTGCCAGCCAATCGACGAATTCGGGGTCTGTCGGCCCGCCCAACCTGTCGAGCAATGCCTCCCACGCGGTTAGCAGATCGACCCGCCAGCCGAGCGAATGGCGCGCCCCTTCGATCCGCGCACGGCCCTGCGCGTCCAGCCAGTCGGGTGCATCCTCCACTACCGCTTCCAGCCGCCCGCCCAGCGTCACGAGGGGATGGCGGATTGCTGCCAATGCGGCCTGTGCTTGACCCGCCAATTGCACGAAATTGCCGTCCAGTCCGGCTGCTTCGGTTTCAATGCCATAACCAGCTTCCTGGCCGCCGCTTTCATCGCGGGCATAGGTTGCGGCTCGGACTCCGGCGAACAATGTCTCCAGCGGACCGTAAGGCTCGCCGTCATTCAGCCGTTGCAGCCAACCGTCGGACGGGAGGGCCTGCGCCGCGCGAATTGCGTCCTCGACTGCTTTGCCGCCCGCTTCGTCATAGCTTGCAACGTCAGCCAGCCTCGCTGCCAAGCCCCTCCGCCGTCCGCGAGCCTTGCGTTCCGGGCCGATGATCCAGCGGCGCAGCTCGATCGCTTCCTGTCCAGATAATTCGGCGGCAAAAGTCGAATCCGCCGCATCGAAAACGTGATGTCCTTCGTCGAAGATCAACCGGGTCGGGCTGCTTGCATGGTTGCGGCCGCCCCCGAAGCCGGAACGGGCTGCGTTGACCATCACCAGCGCATGGTTGGCGATGACCAGATCAGCCTGAGAACTGGCGCGGGCGGCGCGTTCGATGAAGCACTTTCGAAAATGCGGACACCCGGCATAGACGCATTCGCCGCGCTGGTCGGTCAGGGCGGCAATCCCGCGCTTGGCAAATAAGGTCCCAAGCCAGCCAGGCAAATCTCCGCCGATCATGTCGCCGTCTCGGGAGAAGCTGGCCCAGCGTGCGACCAATTGCGCCAGTATGGCCGCACGGCCGCCGAAGCCGCCTTGCAGCGCGTCCTCTAGATTGAGCAAGCAGAGATAATTTTCACGTCCCTTGCGAACCACTACAGGCTGCGTGCCGTCTGCGCGCTGTTCAGGCCATGCCCGCCTGCTTTCGGCGCGCAACTGGCGTTGGAGGTTCTTGGTGAAGGTGGACACCCATACAGTCCCCTGTGCCGCGCCTGCCCACAATGATGCCGGTGCGAGATATCCCAAGGTCTTGCCAATCCCGGTCCCGGCCTGCGCGAGCAGTAAATGCGGCAGACTGCGATGTTCCCTGGGGGCAAAGATTTTGGCTACGTCCCGAGCATACAACCTTTGACCGTCCCGGCGTTCTGCACCGTCACCGGTCAGATGGTCCAGCTGCGCCTCAACTGCATCATCGGTCAGCGTCACTTGCCCCGGCTGAGGGCGGTCGGGCAGTTCTTCCCATTCGGGCAGTTTAGCGAATAGCCATTTTTCAGCCTGTTCGGGACGTTTGATATGTGGCGCGCAGATTTGCGCCCATGGCCAGCGCATTTTGGCGAGAGATTGCAACGAAGACCACGCGCCGTCGCGCTCCGCCCATTCGGTGCTTTCGCAGGTTTCCAGCAATGCCCCTGCGGCTATTTGCAACAGGGCCGGGATTTGATCATCACTCTCCGGCTCGTCCAGCCCCAAGGCATTGGCGATTCCCTTGGGCGTCGGCACCACGAAGCGCGCAGGATGGATAAACGCGAATAACTCTAACAGGTCGAGACCAGACAAATCGGGATAGCCCAATCGGCTGGCTACCAGCGGCGCATTGAGCATCAACAGCGGTGTATCGGCTGCTGCCATGATAGCCTCGCCCTTGGAACAGCCGCGCGTATTCCCATTTGGATCGCGCAGCCAAGTCCCGGCATGGCTGGCATGAATTGCGGCAAGAGGCAGGGGGGAGGCCATCGCCACTCGTTAGAACGAAAATGGAACGGGGGGGAGGGGGCAATTTGGAAAAGCGCTTTGGCGCTGCCCGTTTAGCTAATTGTTAAGTGCCGGGTTAAAGTCTGAAGGATCTGGTCGTTCGTATAATCATGACAGCGCATGATCCGTCCTTGGCCCTACGGGGCGATAGAATACTGAACATATTCCGGCGCATAAATGTGCCGCGGCACGCATCCCCATTTTCGCAGTTGATCGGTGATATTGCCGATTTTCTCGCCGACCACGATTTGGAGATTGATGCTTTCACACTGACTGCAGCGCATGATTGTGTTTCCGGCAATGACCCGCGATTGGCGCGGGAAATTGATTGCCGGGTTGAAGCCGGCAAGTCAGTTTCACACAATTGGCTGAGACAAACCCGTGCGGAAACTTCGCGGCAGACGGGCCTCGGCCTGCTTACCGAGGTGATGAACCAACTTGAGCAGAATATTGAGGAATTCAGCCAATCAACTCATGCTGCCCGCAGCGCAACGAGGGATTACAACAGCGTCCTGGCCCAACATGGCAGTCAATTAGAGAAACCAGATGGCAGCGCCCGCGCACCCCATGAAATCGTCAAGTTAGTCCGTACGATAATCGATCATACCAAGGCCATTGAACAGGAAATGGCCCGCAGCGAGCAAAAGTCGCAGGCTTTGCGTAAGGAGTTGGACCAGACCCGCCGATCTGCAGATCAGGATCATTTAACAGGACTGCACAACCGGCGGGCATTCGAAATACAATTCGCCAAAGAGACAGAGAAAGCCTTGGAAACCGGGCATCCGCTTTGCATTGGATTTTGCGATATCGACCATTTCAAGGTCGTCAATGATACGCACGGACATGACACAGGTGACAGGGTGCTCCGCGCCGTTGCGCAGAGTTTAGCCAAGGTGACCGGGGACCGGTGTTTTGTCGCCAGGCATGGCGGCGAAGAATTTGCTATCCTGTTTCAGGACCGGACCCTGCAAGAGGCGTTTCAATTGTTCGATGAAGCGCGAGTTGCGCTGGCCGCCCGGCGGCTGCGCGACCGTAAGACAGATACTCCGATCGGCCCGGTTACGATTTCCGGAGGGCTTACTCTGGTTCGTGGCGGCGTAGCGCCCAGTGAGCTGCTGAAAGAGGCCGATGAAGCGCTGTATCAGGCCAAGCGAACCGGCCGAAACCGGATCATTACAGCGCAGGTTTGATCTTCGCACTTGCGAAATGGCCGCCCTTGGTCAAAAGCCAAGCCCATGATTGATACAGCAACGATAGAGACCGCCCGGCAATCGAAGGCTTGGCCTTTCCAGGAAGCTATTCGTCTCAGTAAACGGTTTCCGGATGGCAAGCCAAACGGTGCGCCGATGGTGTTCGAAACCGGCTATGGTCCATCCGGCCTCCCGCATATCGGCACGTTTCAGGAGGTGTTGCGAACTACTTTCGTGCGCCGAGCATACGAAGTTCTGGCTGCCCGAAATGGATTGCCTGCCCCTACACGGTTGATCGCGTTCAGTGATGATATGGACGGCCTCCGCAAAGTGCCGGACAATGTGCCTAATCAAGCAATGCTGACCGAACATCTGGGCAAGCCGCTCAGCCGCATTCCCGATCCATTTGAAAAGTTCGAAAGCTTTGCAGCCCACAATAATGCAAAGCTGCAGGAATTCCTCAACCAGTTCGGGTTCGAATATGAATTCGTATCGTCGTCCGACCAATATGGTTCGGGCAAGTTTGACGATGCATTGAAGAATGTTCTCCGCCGGAATCAGGCTATTCTTGACATCATGCTACCAACCTTGCGGGCGGAGCGAGCAGCGACATATTCGCCAATTCTGCCGGTTTCGCCAACCAGCGGTGCTGTTTTGCAGGTGCCGGTCGAAATTGTCGATGCCGATGCTGGAACCATTCGGTTCAAGGATGTATCCGGCGAGATGATCGAACAATCTGCACTCGGCGGGCAGGCCAAGCTGCAATGGAAAGTAGATTGGGCCATGCGCTGGGTTGCCTTGGGCGTCGACTATGAAATGTACGGCAAGGATCTGACTGACAGCGGCGTTCAGTCGGGCAAGATTGCCAAGGTTCTGGGCGGCCGGAAGCCGGAAGGACTGATCTACGAACTGTTCCTCGACGAAAACGGCGAGAAAATCTCCAAGTCAAAGGGTAACGGCCTGACGATCGACGAATGGTTGACCTATGGCAGCGAAGAATCGCTCGGCTTCTATATCTTTCCCAATCCAAAGAGCGCCAAGCAATTGCATGTTGGCGTGGTCCCGCGCGCGGTCGATGAATATTGGCAATTCCGCGAACGGCTGGCGGAGCAGACGTTAGAAAAGCAGATGGGCAATCCAGTCTGGCATCTAGCCCGCGCCAATGGCGGCGGGGAGGGGGCGCAGGCTCCCGGCGCAGGCGATACTCTGCCGGTGACTTACGGGCTGCTACTCAATCTGGTCGGCGTGATCGGCGCCGAAGCAACGCGCGAACAGGTGTGGTCCTATCTTGGAAATTATGTCGAGAATGCCCAACCTTCCGCGCATCCGGAACTGGACATGTTGGTGACCAGTGCGCTTGCATACAACCGCGATTTCGTGGCGCCCACGTTGGAAAAGCGGGCCCCAACCGCCAACGAAGGCGCTGCACTGGCCGCTCTAGATGCTGAACTGGCAATGATGTCCGACGGCATTCCGGCGGAGGACTT
>JBBKWK010000116.1:0-23547 GCA_037968915.1 Pontixanthobacter sp. | reverse complement strand
TGGCTGATGGCGATATTGCGCTTGAGTTCAAACGGTTTGCCGTCTGCCTTCTTGCGTTCCTCCTTATCGTCTTTGGGCATGTGAGTGAGGATATGGATGTCTGGATGATCGCCCGCAGGTTGATGGACGCCCGGTTCCGCAACCAATTCCCGGGCTGCGGCGCGAGCAAAGTGCATTTTGCCAATGCCTTTCTTGCCCGCTAGCAGCCACGCGTGATGCATCCGCGGGCCAGCCATGGCTTCGCGCCATTCACGCCACGGTTCATCATGCCCAATCATGCTCATGCTGCGTCCACCAAGTGCGGAGAAAGGGCGGACATGATCCTTTTATGGACTACGTCCGGGGTTCCCTCCCCATTGATGATGGAAAACAAGTCCGGCTCGGCTGCGGCGAGGCTACCGAAGGCCCGGGCTACGTTAGTATGATATGCGGCGGACCTACCGCCAATCGCATCCGACACGCCCTGATCTCGCTGTGCCAAGCGCGCTGTGACCGCTTCTGGAGTAACTTCGATCAGGAAGGTCATATCGGGCCGCAGACCTTCACTCCCTATGTTGTGGAGGGCCAAGATGGCTTTATCTCCCAGTTTCCCTGCCCCACCCTGATATGCGCGACTGGAATCCAGAAAGCGATCGCAGATCACCCATGTTCCTGCTTCCAAGGCAGGCCGTATCAGTTTTTCAACATGATCGGACCGGGCGGCAGCGAATAGCAGCGCCTCGGCCCGCGGCCCCCAGCCCTCGCCCGGCGGCGAAAGCAACAGGCTGCGAATAGCCTCGGCACCTTTGGTGCCGCCCGGTTCACGGGTAGTCAGGACCTTATGCCCGAGTGCGTTTAGTGCATCTGCCAGCAAGAGTGATTGGGTTGATTTACCTGTCCCCTCTCCGCCCTCCAGCGCGATGAACTTGCCCCGGTTCACGAAAATATCCCCTTTATTCCGTTGATCACCCGCTGAAATGTTCCAGCCTTTTCGACGGCCGCAGCAGTAACCAATGTCACGCGGGATGGCGGCAAACCGGCGACTTCGATTTCCAACTCTGCAATTCGCTCACCCTTGCGGACCGGAGCCTGCAACGGGCCTTCGTAATGTATTGTCAGCTTCACAGCGCCTTTCTGACCAGCCAAAAAGGTAGCACTGATGTTCGTTGGCGTTGCCAAACTAACTTCCGAGCTCATCCCGTTCTGCACCTCTGCCGTCCCCACAAACGCATCTGCAGCATAAAGGGGGCGGGTGTCGAAATGGGCAAAACCCCATTCAATCAATTGATGCGATCCGAGTTTGCGTTTTTGCTGAGTGTCGCTGGCGGCTACAACCATTACTAACCGCCGACCGTTACGGATTGCAGTACCCAAAAAGCCGTAACCTGCCTCGTTAGTGAAGCCGGTTTTCATCCCGTCTGCTCCTTCGACTTTGCCGATCATTGGATCGTGGTTGGTCTGTGCAATGCCGTTGTAGGCAAAACCTTCTCGCCCAAAATAACGAGCGTATTTGTCAGGGTGGCGGGTAATGATGGCGCGGGCCAAAGCAACCAGATCGCGCGCGGTGGTGTAAGTCCGGCCTTCATCCGGCCAACCATTTGGCGTGCCGAAATGGCTGTTCGTCATTCCTAATTCGCGTGCCTTGGCATTCATCAGACGGGTCCAATTGCCGACCGAACCAGTGGCACCCTCTGCCAATACGATCGAGCCATCATTGGCCGACACCGCGGCGATCCCGATCAGCAAATCATCTACCGAAACTTTTGCATCGTGCGGCAGGAACATCCGCGAACCCTTATTGTGCCATTCTTCGTATGTTTCCGGGCGGACGGTATAAGTCTGGCTAGCTGAGAGCTTGCCTTCGTCAATCAACTCGAACGCGACAAATAGCGTCATGACCTTGGTGATAGAGGCTGGCAGAAATCTTCGGTCGGCATCGCGTGCCATCAATTCCTGGCCAGAGTTCAAATCGACCAGAATTGCGATTGGCGCGAGTTCTGCGGGCGGCACAGAAGTCCTGTCCGGGCTGACCACGGCATTCGAATAGCCCGCAATCTGTGCTGAGGACAACACCAGAATTGGCGCTATCGCCAGTGACAATATTCTCAGAAAACTTGCCAAACTCGCTCCCGTCACCGGGTGCGAACCGGTGGATCAGCCTGCTGTTGATATTCTGGCGTCGCTATACCCTGCTGCGCGGACCTTGGCGAGCGCTGCATCAGCCTGTCCACGATTGGAAAAGGGACCAACGCGCACACGGAAATATCTTCCTGCGGGTTGCACGAACCCGCCGAGCGATGTGGCAACCTTTTCTGCGCTTCCTTTGCTGGAAAACGCAGCGGCTTGGACCACGAACTTACCAGGTTTATCTACGGTTATTGGTTGAGCCAACGGCGTGGCAGCTGCGGCGATTGGTGCCACGGCCATTTTTGGCGTTGCCCCCTCTACAGTAGCGCGCGCGTACTCTGCGGGCGCGGGCGCAGTAGGCTTGAATGCGCTGTCAAAGGTCGGCTCCTCTTTTGCTTGCTCGGCTGCCTTTGATGGCGGGACAGCGACAACCGGAATAGCTACCGGTTCTGCAGCGACAATGATTTGGCCGGGCACATTTGAATTACCAAGGTTGGCGGATCCTCGTTCCGGCAATTTTCGTTTAAGAACGGCGACGAGCGATAGCGGCGTTTCCATTCGTTCTGACACAGCCATGCCCATCCGCAGCTTTGCCCGCTCTGCTTCGGGCGGATTTACCCGGCGGACACGAACCGGCGCACCGTCTGCGCTACCCAACTGGGCCTGTGCGCCCGTTGATAGTGATATAAGCCGGTCGCTGGTCATCGGACCGCGTCGTTCGACCCGAGCCAGAATTGTTTTGCCAGTTACCAACGAAGTTACTTCGACGTAGCTCGGCAGCGGCAATGTCTTGTGTGCTGCGGTAATTCCGCTCCCGCCCATGTTGTCGGGTGCGGCATAGCCAACCTCGTCATAGCTCATGGTGTCGACCGGCGAGAATAACTCGCCGTCCACCAAAAAGGGTTCACCCAGCACAACAGGATAATCGCCCGCTGGGCCGATGGCCGATATCCGTGCCCCGCTGCCATCGGCGGATGCCATAACAGTGGTATCGTCACCGAAGTGCGCGCACGCGCCCAACAGGGCGACTAAGCCGAGGGCTGCGACCCGGTTACTGACTTTATTGGTTAATCTCATCTGCAAGCAATCCCACGCTCATTGCGTAATAATTCGAGCAGTTATATTCGAGGATAACCCTATAATTTGCCGTTAAGAGCCATGCAGGTTTTCCTGGCCCATCAGGTTGGAAGAATGACGCCATAACGTCATCGCCCATGTATTCTTGCGGCTGAACACCCAACGCGCGCCATTCGCGAACGGTCTTCCACTGGCTGTGACGTTCATGAACGCGCGGGCATACTGGCGAGATCAACTTGCTTTCAATTGCTCGCCTGTTGAGATTGTCCGGAACCGAAGCGCGCACGCCCCAAGGTTGTCCGTTGCGCCATCCGGCATCACGAAAATAATTTGCTATGGAATGCAAGGTATCCGCGCGGCTATTCCAGATATCCGCGTCCCCGTCACCGTCGCCGTCGACCGCTAGCCGCAAATAGACGCTAGGCAGGAATTGCGGATTTCCGAATGCGCCGGCCCAACTGCCAACCATCATGGAGCGAGGAAAACCGCGATCGGCGATCTTGAGTAAATCGATCCATTCAGTGGCAAAAAGTTCTCGGCGGCGCCCCTCCCATGCCAGCGTCGATAGCGAGCGGGAGAGGTCAAAATCGCCCATATAGCTGCCGTAATTTGTCTCGTGACCCCAGATTGCGATCACGATTCCAGCTGGGACACCATATTTCTGTTCGATGCTACGCGTAATGTAGCTCGCATTGGCATAGGCTCGGCGGCCGCCATTGATTCGAGCTGAATCGACATGGCGCGACAGATAGGGCGCAATTGGTGGATATCCGCTGCTGCTAGGGGTACCTGGCTGGGCCTGATCCAGTTCAATCACGCGCATATTCGGGGTCAGCCCGGCGGTCATCCGGCGGATCGTCGGTTCACTGACTCCTTCCGCCCTTGCTCGCGCAATCAAAAATTGCATGTAGGCGTCGTATGACAGTTCCTGTCCGTGAACGGGAGTTGGTGCGGCCTGAACGCCCAAAACAAGGGCAGCGCAGATGAGAAAAAGGTTCCTAAAGATCATTTGTGCCTGATGTCACAGGCGATATGAATCGCAAATGACTTTTAGTGTTTTTCGGTGCCGGTTCGTGTGAAATATCGGTCCATGTCCAGATTTCTTCGCAAATGCCGGGATGACAAATCAATTCCGGCACGCTAGCGGCATCTTCCAAGCGGACAGGTGGCCGAGTGGTTTAAGGCACTGGTCTTGAAAACCAGCGTAGGTTAACGCCTACCGTGGGTTCGAATCCCACCCTGTCCGCCAACAATCAGTTCCATCCGGTTTTAAAGCTTTCATAATTACTTTGCATTTATAACCGGCCGCATGGACCAAGATGAAACCTTCGGCGGAACGCCGGTACACAGGCGTGCTTTTGCCCGCCTTCGGACTAAGTATCCGGCAAAACTTATTTTACTCTCGGGTAATCTCAAAGGTTTTCTGCTCGACCTGTCGGCGACGGGCGCAAAGGTAATCCTGGATGAGTGTGAACCTTTGCGCGGAGAAGGCGTGCTCCAGTGGGCGGGATTTGAAGGATTTGGGGAGGTAAAGTGGGCGGAGGACACTATTATCGGTTTCGAATTTCTCGAAGATTTGCCCGCCGATGCTTTGGAATCCACCAGAGATCTACCTAAATGGACCGACCAGCATGAAATGGAATCCTACCGAGAATATATGCTGAAGCACGGCGGTGTCCGTTGAATTTTCGCCCTAAATTTCAATATATCGTGATCTAGAACTAGTAGGCAAAGAATATAGATTCGATTTCCAATCCAATTCGCGCCTGTTAACATTTGATTGTCGTCCCGTTCCAATTTGAACGCGTGGTTCGATTACACATCGGTCGGCGCGAATTGCGTGTAAAGCAATCCTGCGACCCGACGGATGGTTCAAATCATTCGTTCACTTCAGTGGCCCGGTTTCCGAACGGGGCCATTTTTTTGCCTGTTACCCAGATGTTGCTAACCGAGATTAAATGCCGCGAACCCGCGAGATGCATTTACACCCGCTGAGTTCGCAGCTGGTTATCCTGAGGCCATCTCGTGAATATCTGATGCGCAAAGCATTTGCCCGCCAATCGCCCAATCGCCCTGTTCAAATTCATTGATACGCACCCAAGTAACGCCGCGTAGCGCTTCGCCTTCTATGGCGACCATCGTTTCTGTAATGTTTTTGATTATTTCGGCCTTCTGGACCGGGGTGAAGACATCTTTGATAATGTCGATTGTAACGAGTGGCATGGTTCAATCTCCTGAATTTTCACCAGAACCATTCTGGCGATGAGGAGATATTCGCGGATCGCCAGGTTTTCCGATAGTTTGCGAGGCGTAGTAAGCCGCTATCAAAGATGTAGCATCTCACTACGTATTACGTAGTAACATCAGCGCACGTCGAAAAGTGGCGGGATATCAAAACACGCAGTAATAGTGACGATTTGGTCAGAGGAACTATCATGAACAAATCCGGCAGTTTGTGCCCCGCAGTGAAGGCCGCTGACATGATCGGAGATCGTTGGATTCTTCTGATCCTGAGAGAGTTCTTTATGGGCGCATCGCGTTACAAGGATTTCCAGAACGCCCTGCCGCGTATTTCTCCCACTGTACTGAGCAACCGGCTCAAGCAGCTCGAAACAAACGGTATGATTATCAAGAAATCAAACGCTGGCCAGAAATCCACTGAATATCATCTCACCCGGTGCGGGCGAGAGTTGGCGCCGTTGATTGATCAGATGTCCCGCTGGGGATTGCGATGGGCGCGCAGACGCATTTGTGACGAGGATCTCGATGCGGGATCCTTCATGTGGGATTTCCACCGCTCCCTGAAAATCGAAGAGCTGCCGGACGGCGAGACCGTTATCAGCATCAGCTTCAGCGATGTCGATATGCACAACCGGTGGTGGGTGATAGCCGATACTGACAAGGTCGAATTGTGCACCGACGATCCCGGCAAAGATGTCGATCTCTATATCTCCAGCGAGCTAGCCGCACTCGCCGAGGTCTGGATGGGCGATATCGGCATTCGTGATGCGATGGATGATCACAGCATCATGATTACCGGTTCATCACACCTGATGCGCACGATAAGCAGCTGGATACCGCAATCGCGCTACGCCAAGGTTCGACCGAAACGGATTATCGAAGATGGCAGCGCAGTCGTCTAGAAACCACGGGTGACCAATCCGCCCGGGATCACATATGGATGGTCTTGCCGTAAGCCGAAAGCACGCTTTCGTGCATCATCTCGCTCAGCGTCGGATGCGGGAATACGGTTTGCATCAATTCGACTTCGGTCGTCTCCAGCACCTTTCCGATGGTATAGCCCTGGATCAGTTCCGTAACTTCCGCGCCGATCATATGTGCGCCGAGTAATTCGCCAGTTTTTGCGTCGAACACAGTTTTGATGAAGCCTTCCGCTTCGCCCAGCGCAATTGCCTTGCCATTACCGATGAAGGGGAAGTTCCCCACCTTGACTTCATGGCCCGCCTCTTTCGCGTTGGCCTCTGTCAGGCCGACGCTGGCGATTTGCGGGTGGCAATATGTGCAACCGGGGATTGCATTGCGGTCGATTGGATGGGGGTGGACGTCCTTATTGCCCATTTCCTGTGCGATAGCCTCGGCAGCGGTGACGCCTTCGTGGCTGGCTTTATGCGCCAGCCATGGCCCGGGTACACAATCGCCGATGGCCCACAGGCCCTTGGCGCCAGTGCGTCCGTAACCATCGATCTGGATAAAGCCGCGGTCCAATTTGACCCCGGCGCCTTCCAGCCCGATATTTTCGGTGTTGGGCTGGATGCCAATAGCGACGATGGCGTGGCTGAATTCTTCCGTTGTGACCTTGCCATCACCATCTTTTGTTTTGGGGCCTTTGATCTTCGCGGTGACGCCCTTGGCACTTGCCTTCAGATCTTCGAGCCCGGTGGCGGTGCGAATGTTCATTCCTTGCTTGGTCAGCGATTTTTGCAGGAAGGCGGAGACATCTGTGTCTTCCACCGGAACAACCCGATCGAGCATTTCAACTACGGTAACTTCCGCGCCCATGTCATTGTAAAAACTTGCAAACTCGATGCCGATGGCACCTGATCCGATAACCAGCAGCTTGGTTGGCATTTCGGGCGGGACCATTGCGTGGCGGTAAGTCCAGATGCGTTTGCCGTCAGCCGGGGCGAAGGGCAAATCACGCGCGCGGGCGCCAGTGGCTACGATGACGTGCTTGGCGGACAGGGTTTCGCTGCCCTTCTCGCCCTTCACTTCCAGAGTGGTGGCGTTCTTCACCGTCCCCTCGCCCATATGGACGGTGATTTTGTTCTTCTTCATCAGATGCGCGATGCCTTGGCTCAGCTGCTCAGCGACGCCGCGCGAGCGCTTGACCACTGCATCCAGATCGGCAGTGATTTTCTCGGCCGCAAGTCCGTAATCCTTGGCATTCTGCATATAATGGAAAATTTCCGCCGAGCGCAGTAGCGCCTTGGTCGGAATGCAGCCCCAATTAAGGCAGATGCCGCCCAAATTCTCGCGCTCGACAATCGCAGTTTTGAGGCCCAGCTGTGCACAGCGAATTGCCGCAACATAGCCGCCGGGGCCGGAACCAAGAATGATCACATCGTATTGAGAAGCCATATGCACTCCATTTGGAATTCATTCGTTACTGTGCCGCTTAACCCGCAACCAGTTCAACATATTTCGCCTGCACCCAGCCAAATTGACAGGGGCCGACATAGGGTTCGGGCTTGGCGAGCGCGCTGCTAACGCGGCAATCGCCCAATTCCTGAAATTCGCCCTTGGGATAGACGATCCCCTGCCACTCCTCATCCGCTTCACACAGCCAAACAAGCGTGGAAACGGCAAGCTCATCGGTCACTTTCGCAACGTCATTTGCTTCTGATCGCACGCGGAGAAAATCGCCTTTTCGTTGTTCGAGGCCGTTGACGCGGCCAATACCGGGGCAAGCGTCCGTCTCTGGGCCTTCCAACCCGACCATCGGGGCTCGGGCCGGTTCGAGAATGGGATGGGCTGATGCGGTCCCGGATAGCGCCAGCATTGAGCAAGCTAGAAAGTCAGCTATTCTCATCGGATCAAGCCACCAGCCCGAGTGGATTCTCCACGATCTGTTGGAATGCCTGCATTAATTGAGCGCCATCTGCGCCGTCGATTGCGCGGTGATCAAAGCTGCCGGTGGCGCTCATGACTGTGGCGACGGAGAGCGCGCCATCGACCACTGCCGGGCGTTTCTCGCCCGCGCCGACGGCCATGATCATCGCTTGCGGCGGATTGATCACTGCATCGAACTGCTTGATGCCGAACATGCCGAGGTTGGACAGGCTGGCGGTGCCGCCTTGATATTCATGCGGCTGCAATTTGCCGTCGCGAGCCTTGCCTGCCAATTCTTTCATCTCCATTGAAATGGCGGAGATGGATTTATTGCCAGCATCAACGATGATCGGCGTGATCAGGCCCGATGGCGCGGCCACCGCGACTGAAATATCGACCCGCGAATAATTCCGCAGAACATCACCGCCAAAGCTGACATTACACTTCGGAACTTGCGTCAGCGCCTTTGCCAGGCCTTTGATTAGCAGATCGTTAACTGACAGTTTGACCCCTTGCGGTTCCAGCGCGGCATTCAACTCACTGCGTAATTTGAGCAATGCGTCCAGATGCACGTCGACCGTGAGGTAGATATGCGGGATTGTCTGCTTGGCCTCGGTCAGACGGCGCGCAATTACCTTGCGCACATTACCAAGCTTCTCGTCTTCGTGCGGAATACCAAAGTCAGGAATGGTTGCCGCTGCGGCAGGTGCCGAGATGCTTGGAGCCGCTGCAGGAGCCGCAACAGGGGCGGTCCCCGGCTGTGCATCGTCTACATCCGCCTTCACAATTCGGCCATTCGGACCGGAACCGGAAACGCCAGCCAGATCGATACCCTTTTGCGCGGCGATGCGCTTTGCCAATGGTGACGCGATAATTCGGTCACCGGATGCCGGGGGTCCTTTTGCTGCCGAAGGCGCTGGTGGCGATGCCGGTGTTGGGGCCGGTGCTGAGGCCGGTGCTGAGGCCGGTATTGGTTCTTCCACTTTTTTCGGAGCCGCTTTCGGTGAAGCAGCGGCGGCTTCGGCGGGATCTTCATCTTCACCAGCCAGCGTTGCGATGATTGTCCCGACCTTCACGCCCTCTGAACCTTCTTCCACGTCAATGCTTACGATGGTGCCTTCATCGACCGCCTCGAATTCCATCGTGGCCTTGTCGGTTTCGATCTCGGCCATGATGTCACCGGAACTTACCTTGTCGCCCACTTTAACCAGCCAGCGAGACAGTGTGCCTTCTTCCATGGTTGGGGACAGGGCGGGCATCTGGATAGGAGTGGGCATAGGTCAGCAACAAGTCCTGTAAGTTGGGTTGGTTTACCTCTGGCCAATTTGCTGCCTGTGGGCAAGGTTCTTGCACCGAATACGATTTCATCGGATAGATCATCGAGGGAGAATTTTTATGCGGGTCTATCTGGTGATTATGGACGAAACGGAAGAGTCACGCGTGGCTTTACGGTTCGCTTCTCGCCGGGCGGCCGCCAGTGGAGGGGCTGTGCATATCGTCGCTTTGGTGCCAAAACAGAACTTCAACGCCTTTGGCGGAGTTCAGGCGACAATCGAGCAAGAGGCGTACGACCGGGCCGAAGTGATGGCCAGCAGCGCAGCAGGCAGCCTTTTTTCCGAAAGCGGCAAGATGCCGACCATTGCGGTGAAAACGGGCGCTGGACAGACGGTCATCAAGGATTATCTCGCCGAACATCCCGAAATAGCGGCCCTGGTTCTCGGAGCAAAAAGCGATGGGGCATCAAATCCCCTGATTTCCCACTTTTCCGCGCATGCAGGAAACCTGCCCTGCCCGCTCTACATTGTGCCCGGAGGATTGACTGCCGAGGATATCGACCGGCTCGCTTAACGTTTCTTGTTGCGGCCCTGGTGCCGGATATTGCCGGGGCGTCCGCGCGATCCAGTGCGGAATTTACCCGACTTTGGTCCCTTACCAGCACCGGCGCCGCGCTTTGTACCCGAGCGGTTTCCTCGCGGTTCGATTGTCTGGCCCTCGGTTCCCGGAACCTGAAATTTGAGTGCACCGGTTAGCGGATTGGCTTCCGCCAGTGTCAACTCCAGCCTCTGTCCGGTGTCGAAGCGAGTGCCGGATCGTTCACCGACTAACGCACGCGCGGCTTCGTCGTAATTGTAATAGTCCGAACCGAGAGTGGACACTGGTACCAGCCCGTCACCGCCGAGCCCGACAATCGTTGCGAAGAAGCCAAAGCTTTGGACGCCAGTAATACGGGTTTCGAATGTTTCCCCGACGCGCGCAGAAAGCCATGCCGCAACATAGCGGTCAATAGTATCGCGCTCGGCCTCCATCGCACGGCGTTCTGTGACGCTGATTGCTTCGGAAATTTTTGACAGATCGTCACGGTCACGGTCGGCCAGCCCAGACAAGGGCGGCAAAGTTGATGCAGGCTTGGCCTGTTCCAGTTTGAACGCATCCACCAGCGATCGATGCACCAGCAAATCGGCATAACGGCGGATTGGTGAAGTGAAATGGGCGTATGAACCCAGCGACAGGCCGAAATGTCCGGCGTTGTTCGGTCCGTAATAGGCCTGCGTCTGGCTACGCAACACGGCCTCCATCACCTGCGCTTTTTCGGATTCGTCGGTCACATCCTTTAACATCCGGTTGAACAGCGACGGAGTTACGACCTGTCCGAGCGCCAGTTTCTTGCCAAAGGTTTCCATATATTCGCGCAGGGCAACTAGCTTTTCGCGGCTCGGAACCTCGTGCACGCGGTAGACGACCGGCGCGGTTTTGCTTTCCAGCGCCTTGGCCGCGGCGACATTGGCGGAGATCATGAATTCCTCAACCACACGGTGCGCGTCCAGCCGTTCGCGAATGGCGATTTCGGCAATCTTGCCCTGATCATCCAGCATTACCCGGCGTTCGGGGAGGTCGAGTTCAAGTGGGTCGCGCTTTGCCCGGGCATCTGCCAAAACTTTCCAGCAGTCCCACAGATTGGCGAGATTCTCTGCTGCTTTTTCCCCGTCGATCCGTTCCTGCGCAATTTCGTACGCCATGACCTCATCGATGCGGACAATCGCGCGGGTAAACCGCCAGCTGGTGATCTTGCCCGCGCCGGAAATTTCCATGTGGCACGCCATCGCCGCGCGGTCCTCGCCCTGCCGCAACGAGCAGACATCGGCGCTCAGCACTTCGGGCAGCATCGGCACAACTCGGTCGGGGAAATAGACTGAATTGCCGCGCTTACGCGCCTCACGGTCGAGTGCGCCGCCAGGGCGGACGTAATATGACACATCGGCGATAGCCACGAGCGCGCGGAAGCCGCCCTTGCCGTCTGGTTCCGCCCAGATCGCGTCATCGTGATCGCGCGCATCGGCGGGGTCGATTGCGACGATCGGTAGGTGCCGCAAATCTTCGCGGCTTTCGGCGCTGACGGGCAATTTCGCCGCCAGTTGCGCCTCGGCCAGAGTTTCCTCAGCGAATACGTTGGGAATGCCGTGTTTGGAAATTGCGATCAGGCTGAAGCTTTTCGGGGCGAGCGGGTCGCCCAGCACTTCGATCACGTTTACGCCGGAACGCGGAGACTTGCCCGCCGGTTCGGCCATGACCAGTTGGCCTTCCTTCGCGCCGCCGAGATCGGCAATCGCGCTGGATTGGCGCACGCGCTTATCAACCGGTGCGAGCCATGCTTTGCCCTTATCGTCCAGCTCGACCACGCCCATCATGCCCTCGGTCTTGGCCGGCAATTTCTTCATCACGTGCGCACGCCAGCCACCGCCGGTTTCTTCGGTCCGTGCCAGAATGCGGTCACCAACGCGCAGTGCGGCCTGGCGTGCTCCGCCTTTCTTGGTTTCAATGACGCGCAGGCGCGGCGGCGGGGTCGCATCGTCGGGTTGCCAGCTGTCGGGAACCGCAAATGGCTCGCCGTCGTCAATCTCTACCACGCGCAGCACTGTCACCTTGGGCACGCCGCCGAGGCGGTGGTACGCTGTCTTGCTCCCGTCGATCAGGCCTTCTTCAGCCATGTCCTTGAGCAATTTCTTGAGGGCGATTTTTTCCTGCCCCTTCAGCCCGAACGTCTTGGCGATCTCGCGCTTACCGGCAACGCCGTCGGCAGTGCCAAGAAATTCAATGATCTGATCGCGGGAGGGCATGCCCTGATGGGCATTCTTGGAGCCAGCATTGCGCGGCGCGGAACTGTGTGGGGGTCTGGACATCGCGGCCCTATGCAGCTTGCTGTCCGTTCGGGCAATGAATAGCTGGCTTCCGGGCGATCAGTCGTCCGCCTTGGGCAGCGGTGCAAAGGCACCGCCCGGAACCGCGCTGGCGATAGGACTGCACGCGCCGTCAGCCGAACAGGCGTTCACGCCGAAGAACCAGTCGTCACCGCGGACGCTCTCCAGATTGGCACTGGTGGCGACCACTTTTTCAATCACCGGCTGCGGTTCCCAAGCAGGCATATCTGTGCGGCGCTTCCAAATGGTGTAATTGATCGCGCCGGGCACGTCGTCCCACTTGAGCGAGGTAAAAGTTTGCACCGCTGCCTCGGCAACGGGACTTGGCGGCATTGGCGTATTGGCCAGCCGGTCCAGCGCACGGACATTCAATTGCGTCACCTTGGCCAGATAGGGAAAGTCCATCTCACCGGCTGTATCGCCGTAGGTCACACCGTCTTCAACCCGAAGGTCCTGGTGCTGGTGTTCGTAATCCTCGACCGCAACGGAGAACCGGATGGCGGGGTAGCCCTTGTCAAGGAATGGGATTTGGTCGCCGCCGCGGCCCATCCGGTCTGTCCGCCATATCTGTCGTACATCAAGTCCGGACCCAGTGACCTTAGCGGTCTCGTCTGCCAATGCATCCAGCCAGCGCGACAGGCTTCTGCTTGGACTGTCATTCTCACCGCCATTCCGCCGCTGGTCAGCGCGCAATGCATCGGTCGCATCAGCGCGCGGCCCTTCTGAAAAAACCCGGACATGGCTATCATCACAATAATTGTCCGAACCGCAGCTGCCGCCAACGATGTCGTTGTTGAGTACAGCCTTGACCGTCCAGCCCTGCTCAGCCGCATAATCGGCCATCAACTGGCCGCCATACAGGCCCTGCTCCTCGCCCGAAAGCAGCGCATAGACGATGGTCGTGGGATATTGCCTGCCGGACAAAACCCGAGCAGATTCCACCACCAATGCTGTGCCGGAGCCGTCATCATTGGCGCCCGGGGCATCGCTTACCGCGTCCGTCACGTCGCTGGCGCGGCTGTCGATATGGCCCTGCACGATAATGACTTCGTTGGGACGTTCACTGCCGCGCTGGATCGCAACGACATTTACCAGCCGTGTAGGCTCGGCAATCCGGCGTCCCTGCACCAAGCGTTCCGGCAGCACAATTTCCAGACATCCACCGCACGCTGCGCTCGCTTTGCGAAACTCGCCCTCGCCCCAGCGCCGTGCAGCGCCAATACCGCGCGTCGGGTGATCCTGCAGCGACATGGTATGCCGCGTGCCAAAGCCAACCAGCGCATCAATATCAGCGCGCAACCGTTCCTCGGAAACCTGTTCTGCCGGATGATCCTGTGCAGCCAGCGGGGTACAAATGGTAAGTGAAATCAGCGCAGCAGCGCTTGCCAATGTTAGTTTTTGCATGGTGCACTTTGTCCATGCTTCCGTCTCGGTTGGCAAGGCTAGATTACGCTAGGTTAATAGGCGCGTGCGACATAAATTCGTTCAACCGCCGGTTCGCCGGTGAAAATGCAGGCTCCATCAACAGGCGCTGCATTAATCGGCACATTGCGAACGGTCAGTTTGAGCGCTTTCAGCTTTTCTGCCACGCCGTCCAGCGCTGCGCCGGTCGGCCTCGACCATTGTACCTCGGCCCAGCCGGGATATGTGGCCGTGTCAGCATAGAACGCCGCCAGAGCATCCATCGTGTCGATGTCACGCGTGATATTCGCGTCGCGGCGCGCGGCGGCCTCGTCAAACAGCGCCTGCTGGATTTCTTCGAGCAAGCCCGGGATCGATGCTGCGGCATCTTCCTTGGTCGGGGCTGCAAAGTCAGGCTTGCCATTTTCCGCCCACAAGCGATCACGGCGGAGCAGGCTGACGGTGCCATTGTCCATATCGCGGCCCCCGATTTCAAGAATGACAGGCGCGCCCTTACGAACCCAGTCCCAGCGTTTGGCGGCCGCCTTGCCCGGTTTCTTATCAAGCAAAACGCGCACTTTTTCGCCCAGCGCGAATTGGCTTGCAATCGCAGCCCGCAGTTCTTCGCAATAGGCAATCAGCGCATCGTCTTCCGGCTTGTCGCGCAGCATCGGCAGGATGACCACCTGATGCGGGGCAATGGCAGGCGGCACGCGCAGCCCGTCATCATCGCCATGCGTCATGATAATTCCGCCGATCAGCCGCGTGGAAGTGCCCCAACTGGTGGTGTGGCAAAATTGCTGATTTCCTTCACGGTCCTGAAATTGGATACCTGAGGCTTTGGAGAAATTGGTTCCGAGGTAATGTGATGTGCCTGCCTGTAATGCCTTGCCGTCCTGCATCATCGCCTCGATCGACCAAGTCTCGACCGCACCGGGAAAACGCTCGTTCTCAGGCTTCTCGCCGGCAATTACCGGCATCGCCAGATCATCTTCCGAACAGGCGCGATAGACTTCGAGCATACGCAAGGTGTGTTCCTTGGCTCCGTCGGCGTCGGCATGCGCGGTATGCCCTTCCTGCCACAGAAATTCGCTCGTCCGCAGGAACATTCGGGTGCGCATTTCCCAGCGTACGACATTGGCCCACTGGTTTGTCAGCAGCGGCAAATCACGCCAGCTTTGTATCCAGCGCGCCATCGCGTCGCCGATGATGGTTTCGGATGTCGGCCGCACGACCAGTGGCTCTTCCAGTTTCGCTTCAGGATCGGGGATCAATTTGCCATTACCGTCCGCAATCAGACGGTGGTGGGTGACGACCGCCATTTCCTTGGCAAAACCTTCAACATGTTCCGCTTCTCGCTCGAAATTGGACAGCGGAATGAAAATCGGGAAATAGCAATTGTCGTGGCCAGTCGCCTTGATCCGGTCATCCATCAGGCGTTGGATGCGTTCCCAAATGCCGTAGCCCCAAGGCTTGATCACCATACATCCGCGCACGCCTGATTCCTCTGCCATGTCAGCAGCGCTGATGACCTCCTGATACCAGGCGGCGAAGTCATCTGCGCGGCGCGCGGTGAGTGCGTGGCGGATATTGGACACGGGAATTCCTGTTCAGAATAGTGCTGAAATTTAGTGTGCGGCGACTGTTAGCGAGACGGAGTGGCGGGTCAAGCTGGCGGATTATTTGCTTAGTTCGTCCAACTTCTTCTGCATCGCGGCCATTTGCTGCCGGAGTTCGTCGAGTTCCGATGCGTCGCTTGCCGAATGTGCAGTGGTATCTGCTGCAGATTCGCCCTTCGAACCGGGAATGAATGCCTGCGCGGCCGCACGCATCATCGCAATATTGGTCTCCGCGAGCTTAGTAAGGGGATTGCTGCTGATATTTTCGCGCAAGGAATCGTGTAGCTTCGACTGGTTCTTGCGGAAATTGACCATTGCTGCCTCGAGATAATGCGGCATCATCGATTGCATGGAATTGCCATACATCGCGATCAAATCGCGTAAGAAACTGACCGGCAGCATATGCTCGCCATTGGCCTCTTCCTCCATAATGATCTGGGTCAGGATTGAATGCGTAATGTCGTCGCCGCTCTTGGCATCAAGTACTTTGAAATCGGTTCCGTCACGGGTCATCTTCGAAAGATCATCCAGCGTAATATAGCTGGACGAGCTCGTGTTATAGAGCCGCCGATTGGCGTATTTCTTGATGATGACGGTATCGCCGTCTTTCGGATCACGTTTCGCCATTTAAAAACCCTGTTGGTTGCAACTCCGCTACAATAGCATCGGCAGTGTGTGCAGTGCAACAAATTCGGCTTAAATTGCGTTAACGGCGGAATCTATGTCCCAGCGTAGTGAGCAATTCATATTGCGATAAGCCGCTGATTTTTGAAGAATTTGGAAGGTCATAGGGTACTTCGACCCAGTCGCCCTCTC
Source organism: Pontixanthobacter sp. (assembly GCA_037968915.1). Taxonomy (GTDB): domain Bacteria; phylum Pseudomonadota; class Alphaproteobacteria; order Sphingomonadales; family Sphingomonadaceae; genus Allopontixanthobacter. Next base: position 7,262 of record JBBKWK010000116.1, on the reverse strand, counting down.
GCAAATGAGGCGCAGCAGCTAGGTCAATCACGACCATATCCATCGACACCTTGCCAAGCAATGGCAGCAATGCCCCGCCCAATTCCAAGGCTCCCTTGCCGGCCCAACAGCGCAAAAATCCATCAGCATAGCCTAGCGAAACCACGCCGACGTCCATGTCGGACGATGCGGTGAAGGCAGCATTGTAGCCAACTGAATCACCGGCTTTCAATTGGCGGCGTTGGAGGATCACAGCCTCTGGCTTGGCCACCTGACTGATCAACTTCGCCATTTCGGAGCGTGGAACTCCCCCATATAGCGACAGTCCGGGACGGGTCAGGTCGAACGAATAGTCGGCGCCCAAAGCGATCCCGGCGCTGTTGGCCAAGCTCAGGCGTTCAGCCGGTATTGCTTGGACCGCCTGCTTGAAACGATTGAGCTGCACCGCATTGAGGTTACTGTCTTCATCTGCAGAGGCGAGGTGCGACATCAGCACCTCGACTTTCAAATTTTGCAGCACGGCTTCACCGATGTCATGCATCGCAATGCCCAGCCGGTTAATCCCGCTGTCGACCATCAAATCACACGGCCCTCCGCCTGTTTCGAGCCAAAGCTGTACCTGATACAAGCTGTTGAGAACCGGTTTGACGCCTAAGTTCCGGGCAAATGCTGCGTCCGGCTCGTTCATGGGGCCATGAAGAACAGAAACTGATGCTGGGTCGGCATGCGCGATAACGTCTGGCACTTCGCTCCAATGGGCGACGAAGAAACTGCGTGCCCCTGCCTTGAGCAATGTGGGCAAGACATGGTCCACGCCCAGCCCGTAGGCGTTCGCCTTGACCGCAGCGCCCGTGCTGGCTGTGCCTGACAGCTGGTCGAGCGCCCGCCAATTATCGGCCAACGCCCCATGGTCGAGCCCCATGCGCAAAGTGGGCGGAGGCAATTCAGCCATTTTCATCGAAATCGCGCGGAGGCCCATCCTGAATCCCCCACCACGCAACCAACAAGCCAAACGCTACGATGATCCACGTGTACCACAGGCCGGCATACGCATTACCGGTAGTCGCGACGATATATCCTGCGATGAGCGGCAGGAATCCGCCCAGATAACCTGCGCCAATATGATAGGGGATCGACATCGAACTGTAGCGAATTCGTGCCGGGAACATCTCCGAAAGTAGCGCCGCCACTGAACCGTAGGTGAGCGCGGACAATACGCCCAAACACAGCAGCAGGGCGATGATGCCGATGATATTGGCCAAGGGCGGGGATTGCCTCTCAAAGCTATATCCCTGTTCTTGCAGCAATCCCTGGACGAAGGCCTTTCGTTCAGCCCCGCCAAGATCAACGCCTTGCGCCAGATCATATCGGACATCACCAACACTCATACTTAGCTGGGAATTGGAGTTGCTGCCGAGCTGAGTAGCTGGTTCGTCAACTGTGTAGGGTATGCCCAATGACGTCATATCCTGCAGCAATTTGCCGCAATCTGTGGCCTGAACATCCGCGAATGGATCATAATCGCAGGCCATTCCGCTCACCACCACCGGAGCCTTGCTGGCGATATCGCGCAGGCCCGGATTTGCCAACGCCCCGATTCCCCAGAAAATCGGAAAGAGCAGTAGCAAGCTCAGCGCGGCCCCGATCAGGATCGGCTTTTTACGGCCCACCCGGTCTGACCATTTGCCGACCAGCAAATAGAAACCAAGCGACATTGCTCCGGCGACCAGCATTATGATCTCGATCAGACCTTCTTCCATCCGCATCGGGCCGCGCAGGAATGACATTCCGGAGAAGAACGCGGTGTACCAAATCGTTGTCAGAATTCCGGTGACGCCGAACAAGGCCACAAATATGCGTTTGGGGTTGCCTGGATAGGTGAAACTTTCAACGAAGGGGTTTTTGGCAGTCTCTCCGGCTTCCTTCATAGCCTGAAATACCGGGCTTTCCGATAATTTGAGGCGCATCCATAGTGAAAGGCCTAGCAGGATGATCGACAGCAGGAATGGCAGCCGCCAGCCCCAAGCGATGAAATCATCCTCCGGGATCAAGAACCGGCACACCAGCACAACTGCGATACTCAACACGAAACCGCCCGCGACGCTAGCCTGAATGAAACTGGTGTAAAAGCCGCGCTTTTCCGGGGAAGCATGTTCGGCAACATAGATCGCAGCGCCGCCATATTCGCCGCCCAGCGCAAGCCCCTGCAGCACACGAAGCAAAATCACGATGATTGGTGCGGCAATGCCGATGGTAGCCGCACTGGGGATCAGGCCTACACCCGCTGTGGCGATTCCCATCAGCGTAACCGTCACCAGAAATGTATATTTGCGGCCCAGCCGGTCGCCCAGAAAACCAAACAGGATTGCGCCCAGCGGACGGAAGCCAAAGCCGACTGCAAACCCTGCCCAGACCAGCAACATCTCCAACGTCTCGTTATCTGAAGGGAAAAAGGCTGCACCGATCAGAGCGGCCAGCGTGCCGTAGATGAAGAAATCATACCATTCGAAGATCGTTCCGGCAGATGACGCGGCGATGACCAGCCGGATTTCTTTGTCCGTTGGTGTATGAATTGCTTCAGTTGTGGCTTTCGCGGTGCCGCTCATCGTGTCTCTGTTCCCCCCGACGTCGAACCCGCATTTCCTACTTCGGCGGATCATTATGTGAGCGCTTTAGACCGCTTGTGCGCCCTTGCAAAGCGCAGCAACAGCCGCTCTCCACGGCAAAAAGATGGCCCCATGTCGCCCGGTGTGTTCGCGTGCGGAACTCAGGGCGGCTATCCCTGGCCAGTCAGGCAGATCGCCTTGTCCTGCAAGCCAGAGTTCTATCTGAGACAAGCCTGTAATCACGTCAGTCTGCGATTGACCGGCAGCCGCATTTGCAAAGATCGCTGCCGATGCCTGTCCTACGGCGCAGGCGGTAACGCGCATTCCAATTTGCGCGATACAATTTGCCTGATCAACCGAAATGCCGATTGCCAGAGCGCTACCACAGGTACGGGAGCGCGCTTCGCCGATAAATGGAAGCGCCGGATCGTAGGGATATTTGGCCAGCTGGACTGCCAAGGCCAATAGGTCAGGAGTGTATAGTTTGGCCGTAGTTGAGGTGTTCATTGCTCGGCAACGTTGGAATCATCCGCGCGCAATTGCGCGCGGCGATCGTCAATCATCTCAACAAGAGCCTCTGCTCCGGCATCGACCAGCGTATATGTACGTGCAGTGGTTATCCATGTCGGCCGGCCAGCAACGCCCCACACTGTGTCATATCCCAGCACCAATAATGAAAACGCCAAAACCACGATAATTCCGCCCTTGATTGCCCCGAACCCAAAGCCAAGGACCCGGTCAATCGGACCGAGGATCGAATTGCGTGACGCGGTACCTACCCGTCCGGCAATCAGTTTCATCGCGGCATAGGGGATCAGCAACAGCACCGAAAATGCCAGCACAGCAGCACCCGATGGCGTGCCGATGCGCGGCTCCATCCAATCATATAACGGTGTGTGCAGGTAATGAATCGCAAAGATAACAAGGATCCACGCCGCTACCGACAAAACTTCCTGGACGATTCCGCGCAAAAACCCGCCTATCGCGGCGACGCCGACGATAATTAAAACGATGATGTCAAAACCGGTCATAGTTCTGGCCTGTTTATGCGGACGACATTACTCGATCGACGAGATTGCTCAGTTGATAGAGCGTTTGATAGTTAAATCTAGGTGAAACCTTGGCTGGTTTTTCCAGATCTTGGCCGCTTTTTGCACTCTGTGTGCCTGATGCAACAGGGCCAAAGCCTTTGTCGAAGCCTAATTTCGCGGATTCCCTAAGTCGCAATCCTGCATGGGCAACAGGCCGGATTTCCCCTGCCAGTGATACCTCGCCAAACCATGTACTGTGCGAAGGCAGGGGTTTGTCCGCCAGCGCCGACACCAGAGCGGCAGCGACAGCTACATCGGCAGCCGGGTCGGACAATCGATACCCGCCAGCAACGTTTAGATAGACTTCGGCCGAACTGAAATTCAATCCGCAGCGCGATTCCAGAACTGCAAGCAGCATTGCTAATCTGCCATTGTCCCAGCCCACCACAGCGCGGCGCGGCGTGGCCCCGCTTTGCAAGCGGACTATCAGTGCCTGGATTTCTACGAGAACCGGACGTGTACCTTCGAGTGCAGGAAATACCGAACTACCGGCCATCGGAGCTTCCCTGCCTGACAGGAACAGCATGGACGGGTTGGAAACTTCCTCCAAGCCCGCCCCGGCCATCGCAAACACGCCGATTTCATCGACAGCGCCGAACCGGTTCTTGAGCGCGCGGAGGATGCGGTACTGGTGACTACGCTCTCCTTCGAAACTCATCACCACATCGACCATATGCTCCAGCACGCGCGGACCGGCGATCGTTCCATCCTTGGTGACATGGCCGACCAGCACCAGCGCGGTTCCACGTTCCTTGGCATAACGGATCAACTCGAAAGCGCAGCCACGCACCTGACTTACAGTGCCTGGGGCGCCTTCGATCGTGTCGGAATGCATAGTCTGAATCGAGTCGATAACCAGCAGTGCTGGCGGCTCCATATCGTTCAGCGTGGTCAGGATATCGCGAACCGACGTCGCCGCCGCCAACTTGATCGGCGCATCGGCGAGGCCCAGGCGGGAGGCCCGCAGGCGCACCTGGCCAGCCGCTTCTTCTCCGCTGACATAAACAGTGTCGCCGCCCGCTCTCGCAATCTTGGCAGCGGCCTGGAGCAAAAGTGTCGATTTGCCGATGCCGGGATCACCGCCCATCAAAATGGCCGATCCCGGTACTAGTCCGCCGCCCAGCGCGCGGTCGAACTCCGCGAGGCCGGTGGGGCGGCGCTGCAAAATTTCACCCGGCGCATCCAGCGCGACGAATTGTACCGCTCGCCCGCCGCTGGACAGATCATGTTTTTGCGAAAACACCGTAGCGGGGACATCTTCTCGCAGTGTGTTCCATTCAGCGCAGTCGGCGCATTGCCCCTGCCAGCGATGCGAGACCGACCCGCACGACTGACAAATATAGCGTTTTTTTGTCTTGGCCATGCGAGCGCAATAGTAGGAACATACATAGAACGCAATTGCCATAAGCGAAAATCACCGCCACAACACTCGGATGCGGCAAAAGGAACTTCGAATTGCGTTGGTTTGTTACGGCGGGGTTAGCCTGGCGATCTACATGCACGGCGTCACCAAAGAAATCTGGAAGCTGGCCCGTGCGAGCCGCGCCTTTCATGAAGGTTCACCAACCAGCGACGGTGTCCAAGGTGTATACCGAGAATTGCTGGAGCATATTGAACACGAGCATGATCTGAAACTGCGCGTTTTGCCCGATATCCTGTCGGGCGCCAGTGCAGGCGGGATCAATGCGGTATTTCTGGCTCAGGCGCTCTATTCTGGCCAATCGCTGGAGCCGCTCACGGATTTATGGCTCGACGTGGCAGATGTCGAGAAATTGCTCCATCCCGACGCGCGGCCAATGTGGAGGTTTGCCAAATTCTGGGCACAACCGATTGCCTGGTGGGTCTTGAAAAGGCCCGGCAACGCAGTGTCCGAAAGCGTAGCACCAGAAACGCGGTCCGAGGTGCGCCGCAAGGTGTCGCGGTTTATTCGCGGTCGCTGGTTCGAGCCTCCATTTTCAGGTTTTGGTTTCTCTAAACTGCTCCATAACGCACTAGAATCCATGGCTTATTCATTACCTGAAAAGCCGTTGCTCCCACCCGGTCATCCAATCGATCTGTTCGTGACTGCAACTGATTTCCGCGGTTATATGGAATTGCTTCGTCTTCACAGTCCGCCGGTGGTGGAGGAAAGCGAGCACCGGATGCCAATCGGCTTTTCGGGCAGGGTTCCACGTATTGGTGGGCTTGATCTCGCTGACCGGCTGGAACTAATCTTTGCTGCTCGCGCTACAGCCAGTTTCCCCGGGGCGTTCCCTCCACTGCGATTGGCTGAAATTGACCAATTGGCCGAGGACAAGGAGCGCGAATGGATCGGCCGCCAGAAATTCCTCGAACGAGTCATGCCAGTCCATGTGCGGGCGGGAAATACTGAAGAGGTCGCGTTGATCGATGGATCGGTGCTGATCAACGCACCGTTTGAAGGGGCGATTGCCGCGCTGCAGGGCCGCCCTGCCCAACGCGAAGTCGACCGACGGTTTGTTTATATAGACCCGCGACCAGATCGCTTTGGATCGCCTGACGACACTCCAGACAAGCCGGTCGGATTCTTCTCTGCCATTTTTGGCTCGCTTTCGACCATTCCGCGCGAACAGCCGATCCGTGACAACCTTGAGGTGTTGGAACAACAATCGCGCGAGGCGGAGCGCATGCGGCAGATCGTTACCGCACTCCGGCCAGAGGTTGAGCGCACCGTCGAACGATTATTCGGCCGCACATTGTTCCTCGACAAGCCTACACCCAAACGGTTGAAAGCATGGCGCAATAAAGCTCAACAGGCCGCCGCTGAGGGTGCAGGATACGCATTCCATTCTTATGCTCAGGCGAAATTTACCGGGATAGTCGAACATTTGGGCCAGTTGGTTCTGGATGCCGCACCGGGTCTCGTCACGGTTGATACTCGGCCGATTGTGCACCGGTTGCGGAGGGCGCTTGAGGACGGAGGTCTTGACAGTCTGGTTAGTCCAGGAGGGGGTGCAAGCGCCGAGGCAATCGCCTTTTTCCGCGCCCATGATTTGGGATTCCGCGTCCGCCGGTTACGGTTGCTGGCCCGGCGATTGGCGCGCGATTGGGAAGCCGATCCAGAGATTTCAGATGCTGCACTCGAGCACGCTCGCGAGGCGATTTATGATGTCATGGCGCTGTATTTTGCGCGCGACGGAGCAAAGCAATTGGGCGAAGGCTTTGCGCAAAAGGCCAAGCTGGTGATGGAAGAACCGGGCGCGTTACTCGATTGCTTATCGGAAACACGGTTGCTGCCGGAAGTTGATGATCAGGCGGAAGAAACTCTCGCGGCCGCGCTAGAACAAATGCCGCGCAATCTTCGCCGCCGGATGTTGCTGACCTACCTTGGTTTCCCTTTCTATGATGTGGCGACCCTGCCCTTGCTTCGCAACGAGGGATTGACCGAGTTTGATCCGGTCAAGGTCGACAGGATATCGCCTGACGATGCCCGGTCGATCCGGGATGGCGGTACGAAGGCGACTTTGCGAGGCACGGAATTTTACAATTTCGGAGCGTTTTTTAGCAGGGCCTACCGCGAGAACGACTATCTTTGGGGCAGGCTCCATGGAGCGGAACGAATGATCGA
>JBBKWK010000115.1:0-2774 GCA_037968915.1 Pontixanthobacter sp. | reverse complement strand
ATTTGCAACTGGGAATCGAACAGTGAATTGACCGGAGCCGAACGATAGAGCCGTTCCAACGCGCGGTGATGCAATTCCGCGCCCATGCCGGCCTCTGCGCCCGGCCCAGTATCGTGCCCAGTATCGGGCCCGGAAGCGAGCCTCGAATCGCTCTCCGCTTGCCGGCCCTGATCTGGCGCATTGTCAGGCACTTTCGCGATTGCTCCCACCGGCATTGTCATTGGCAATGCCGCTGCCATCGACATTGGTCAGTAGGGCTAACAGCCCCTCGGAATTCTCTGCCTGAATCAATGATTTGTAGATCCCGTCCTTTCGGACCATGCGCGAAATTGCCGCCAATGCATGCAAATGGGCGGCCCCCGCTTCAGCATGTGACAACAGCCCGAACACCAGATCGACCGGCATGCCGTCAGCGGCATCGAAGTTTACCGGCGAATCAAGTTTAAGCAGGGCCGCGACCGGGCGTTCTATACCGTCAATCCGGGCGTGCGGAATGGCTACACGGCGCCCGAATCCGGTACTGCCCAGCCGTTCGCGTTCATCAAGACCGTCAAGGACCGAGGCTGCATCCAAGCCATAGGCTTCAGAAAAACGTGCAGCCAGCGTTTCGAGAACAGCCTGTTTGCTGTCAGCCGCCGTGGTTGCGACCGCCGTTGGTAGAAGTTTGAATTTTGCGTCCATGGCTCTTTTTTTGCAGGTTGAGACCGGCTCAGTCATTAGGTGGAAATCGTCAAACAAACGGTAAGACGCGCCAGCCGACGATTAGGCCAGCCGATATTTACGAACGCCCGCCCCATAGCGTCAGGGAAGCAGTGATTCGACCGTCCAATGTGTGACTGCAATCACTGGCGATCAATGCGGTTCGACCCAACCGATTGAACCATCATGGCGGCGATACACCATATTATGACGTCCGGTGCCAGCATTCTTGAAAAACATCGCGTTAGTGTGACGCAAATCCAGCATCATGACTGCATCGGCTACACTTGTTTCAGGAATATCGACCTTGGTTTCGGCCACGATCAACGGCGCGTCCGATGTTTCTTCCTCTTCCGGCTCTTGCACGGCAAAGATGCGGTAAGCGGCTTCTTCTTCTCTACTCGCATGGTCCGCCTGTTCGTGCCGGTCATTCAACCGCCGCTTGTAACGGCGCAATTGCGTGTCGATTTTCGCTGCCGCCTGATCCAGCGCCTGATGCGCATCATGCGCCTGACCATGACTTTTCACGATCATGCCCTGCATTACATGGGTGATGATATCGCAGCTGAACGCGCCCGCTGGCGCCTTACCGAAAGTCACGTGGGAAGACAGCGCACGGCTGAAATATTTCTCGACGATCCCGTTCAGCCGATCCGAAGCGTGATCCTGCAGCGCTGCACCGGTGTCTACCTGATGTCCCGAAACGCGAATATCCATCGATATTACCTCTTTTGTTATTGCGAAGTGCCAGATCGTTGGAGTGGCACATTCGCGTGTGTAAGGCTAATTCATTGCCCCCACAGGGGCGACTTAATCAGCTTGAGAAATTCCTGATGCCGGCTGAGTTCCTCTCCACTTGCAGAATGAGCCCGCGGCGGGCGGCGATCTTGGGGTGATGCCATCTGGACAGACGCCGGTGCAACTTGTGCAGGCTGCGTTGTATCGGCGGCAAGTTCGAGCCCGATCTGGCGCCCGCCAGTCAGTTCGACATATACTTGCGCTAGCAATTCGGCGTCGAGCAATGCGCCGTGTTTAACCCGGTGGCTGCGGTCGACCCCGTACCGGCTGCATAACGCATCAAGCGAGAGTTTCGCGCCTGGATGTTTTTTGCGCGCCAAGGCGACGGTATCAACCATTCTGCTAGTGCAAACTGGTTCCATCGAGATGATCGTCAGCTCAGCATTGAGGAACCCAAAATCAAAACTCGCATTATGTGCCACCAACGGCGCATCTTCGAGAAAGTCGAGCAATTCCTGAGCCTTCGCTGCGAACAAGGGCTTGTCAGATAGGAAGGCTGCGGACAGGCCGTGGACGGCCTCGGCCCCGGCTGGCATATCGCGTTCAGGATTGAAATATGCGTGATATGTGTTGCCCGTGGCGACCTTGTTGATCATTTCCAGACAACCGATTTCAACCATACGATCCCCGCTTCTGGGATCCAGACCGGTCGTTTCGGTATCGAAGACTATTTCACGCATTTGTTATACTATCGGCCCGCCGATGGCGCTGCGCAAGTGGTCAATTTGGTTTAAATTCGGACTGCCCTGAATTTAGTTCGGCAGTCAGCCACGGACCTGTTTGAGATGTTCAACCAATTTGCCAACCGCCGTCCGAGTTTCGGAAAGCCTGCCCGAAGTGTCGATTACATGATCGGCACGGGCGCGCTTTTCCGAATCGGGTGTCTGCAGCGAAAGGATATGGGCGAATTTTTCAGGCGTCATGCCGGGGCGGCGAAGTACACGTTTGCGCTGAATTTCTGCAGGGGCTGAGACGACAACCACCAAATCGACCTTTGACTCGCCTCCCTTTTCGAACAGCAATGGAATATCAAAACCGATAATTGGCGCGCCAGCATGTTCGAGCAGGAACTCGCCGCGCATCGTGGCCACGGCTGGATGAACGATTTTTTCAAGCCGGGCGAGCGCGTCTGGATCGCCAAAGACTTGCGTCCCCAATTTGACCCGGTCGAGCCCTTCGGGGCCGGTAGAACCAGGAAACTCTGCTTCAATTGCTTCCAACAACGCACCGCCCGGCCCTTGTAAGATGTGCACCGCGGCATCGGCATCGAAAACCGG
>JBBKWK010000114.1:0-4147 GCA_037968915.1 Pontixanthobacter sp. | reverse complement strand
GTGCATTTTGTCGGTGCGCAGGCAGCAAGTGAACGGCGCAGATTGGCCGGATAATTGCTGACTTTCTGCACCGGGATGCGCGAGAACAATTCCGGAAACATTTGCAGCATCGTTTCCCGGTTTTCCATCATATAGGAAACACCCGACGGGGTCCGCGCATTATCTTCCAGCACGAAAAATTCGTCTGGGCCGGTTCGGACAATGTCGGTGCCAACGATGTGGGTGTAAATCCCGCCTGGAGGGTTCACCCCCATCATAGGCAACAGAAACGCTTCGTTGTTCAGAATTAGATCGGCCGGAACACGGCCCGCTCGGATAATTTCCTGACGATGATAGATGTCATACAAAAACGCGTTCAAAGCCCTTACGCGCTGCTCGATACCGCGTGACAGTTTGCGCCATTCGCCAGCAGAAATGATGCGTGGGACTACGTCGAAAGGGATGAGCCGTTCGTCAGCCTCATCTTCACCGTAAACATTGAAAGTAATACCGGTTTTTCGAAAAAATGCTTCTGCCTGCGCCGACTTGCGGTGAATTCGCGAGGGGTCTTCCTTGTCTAGCCAACTGCCATAATCTGCGTAGGGTTTACGAACGGACTTCTCATTTTCGAGCATTTCATCGAAGAACTTGATACAAATATCCTTGTTTCTGGGACTTGTCGCCGGGGGCCTAGCACACACCGGCCCTCCAGATCTTTGCATCCACTACACGAAGATGGATCAAATAGCGAGGGAACTCCCAATTCTGCGCGAAGGTGCGTGCCTTAAACATCTATGGTTGAAGGCGTTGATTGAGCCTAAGGGCCTACCGAAACCTTCACCGATCACCTACCCGTGCCTCGTATCTGAAAGAGCTGTAGCAATGACACATGATCCCCTGGAGACAATTGTCCAGGATATCGCCGCAGAAATGGCACAGGCGGCAGACCGTGGGGCCGTCGCGGACTACATTCCAAATCTCGCGTCAGTCTCACCGCAGCATTTTGGTATTTCGATCGTCGACGCCAAGGGCGAATGTTACGCCGCCGGCGATGCGCAAATGCAATTTTCCATCCAGAGCATCACCAAAGTTTTTGCTCTTACGATGGCGCTCGGGGCAGTTGGGGATGCCTTGTGGAAACGGGTGGGCCGGGAACCATCGGGCAGCGCCTTCAATTCGATCGTCCAGCTCGAATGGGAGCGCGGCATTCCGCGCAATCCATTCATCAATGCGGGCGCCATTGTGGTGTCCGATATTCTCCTTGCCTCATATGAGCCTGGCGAGGTGATCGCCGAATTTCTGCGCTTCATGCGCATGCTTACCGGCGATGATGGTGTCGTAATCGACGAGCTGGTCGCCAAGAATGAGGAAGAGACCGGGCATCGCAATTTTGCGCTTGCCAGCTACATGCGTGCGTTCGGCAATATTCATCTTCCCATCGAGAAAACCCTCGGGATCTATTTCAACCAATGTTCGCTGTCGATGAATTGCCACCAGCTCGCGCTTGCGGGCCGATTTTTGATGTCAGGCGGGATCAATCCCGACACGGGCCTGTCGGTTGTGAACCCGCGCCGGGCACGGCGCATCCTCGCGATGATGATGACCTGCGGTCATTACGACGGATCAGGCGAGTTCGCTTTCCGTGTCGGTCTGCCCGGTAAATCTGGTGTTGGCGGCGGAATTCTGGCGATTGTACCGCGCGTAGCCTCGATTGCAGTTTGGTCGCCGGGCCTTAACGAGCGAGGCAACTCTCAATTAGGCACACTTGCGCTGGAACGATTGGTGCACCGGACCGGCTGGTCGGTATTCGAACCAAACTGAGGCCAGGTGCCAAGTTCAGGTGGGCATCTGGACGAAGCAGATCAGCGCCTCAGGAGGCCAATCCCAAATTCTCAAAGACCGGCATCACAGTACTGGCCAGCAGGCAGATCGTTACCGCAATCGCAGCAACTCCAAGGTGCTTTATGCTAATGACTTTGAGACCATAGAGCCTACGCACCATGACGATCCTCATGGTTGCCAGCGCAGTCATGGAGGCAGCAAATCCGATTGCGGCACCCATGGCGCCGTATGTTCCGGCCAGATACCAGACCAGCCCGACTTCCAAGGCCAGTGTCAGCAAGACCTGCCGAGGGGGCAAAGCTGGATCGCGGTAAACCATGACCAATTCACTCAGGCCAAAACTGCCTTCCATCAATTCGCCAACGAGAATGACGATCACCACCAATATGCCGGCGGTAAAGCCTGCTCCGAGCAATTCGAGGATGGTAGTGCCAAAAATAACAAATACGCTGATGATGAACATCTGGATGGTGAAAATAAACAGCGTCAGGCGCGTCAGGTGGGCGCCGATGGTTTCGAGGGACCGGCTTTGCGCGATAATCGGTGCCAGCATCGGCTCGTACAAATGCCGAACCTTGCCCGCCACTGTGCCGATTTGCTGCGCCAGGTAATAAATGCCAGTCGCCTTGGGTCCGGCAACCATAGCCAACAGCAGAATATCGATCCGCCGGAATGCAAATACGCCGGTCTCGTTTACCGCGATCGGCCAGCTGCTGCGGGTCATCGCGATCACGCCCGCAAGGGTTGGCATGGTTGCGAGCCGCTGAGTTTGGGCCGCAAAGGATTTCCCCATGGCGAGCAAGGCGATAGCAGCGGATAACAGTAGCGATCCGACATAGGCGATCAGCAATGCCTGTTCCGAAGTAATCACATGGCCGGAAGGCATGGTAAATCCGCGCACCGCATAATAGGCGAAAATGCCCAGCAGCAGGAAGCTCCACGGCTTTACAAATGCTTTTACAAGCGTGTCCCAGAACACCGTACGGAAATGGCGGGTGGCAGTGGTTGCGACTTCCGTCAGTGCAATCAAAGGGATCCCGAGCAAGAGAAATTGCGACCCGGAAAGCGATGCTGGCAGAATGTACGGCCAAGCGAACCACAGGATCGCCATGAGCGCGGCCGACAGGGCGCAGACGAGTGCAAGTGCGTCGAAAATATGTTTACCGGGGTCTATTGCTGGCAAGTCTTCCCGCAATCCAATAGCTCCCAAATTGCCCAAGAGCGTCTTGGTAAGCCCAAAGGTGGCAAATGCGGCGAGCAGTTCCAGCATCGCTACGGCTTCGCCAAGCCGGCCAAAATCCTCAATTCCGTAAAATCGAGCGACGAATGTGATCAGCAGGACACGGGCAAGCATCCGTGACCCGGACCCGGTCAGAATTTGCCATGCGCCGCGCCGCAAATCGCGCTTTTCGCCGGCCAGAAGGTGACCTTCACTATCCACGAAAAGACAACTGTGCAGACCGATTGGAGATCAAATCAGGCAATCATATTCCTAACGGCATTAACCCGGATCGTATTGCCGGATGTTATTCGAGCCGCTGCGCCGGTAGCAACCCGGCGGATTAAAATACAGCTTTTCTGATGCAGGCGGCCTGATTGGCTGGCATGGGGCGGTGATGAACGCCGCCGATGCCTCCCGACCGATCAAGATCGGCTTCCTCTATAATCATGAGGAATTGCATCAAGTCGCGCATACTGCGCCGATCATTTCCCGCCTGCAAGAATTCGTTCCCCGGATTCAGGTTGAGGTACTGACGTCAAGCGACAGCCAGACAGAGGCGGTCATTTCGCACCTCGATCCGAAGTTGGAGCCGCCGCCGATCCGTAGAATGGAGGCAGGCAAATTCGTCAAAACAGTCGAGAAAGCGACCGGCGGTATCGTCCCGTTCAGCCGGATTGGCGGATTGGCCGCGAACCGCGAGTTGCTCGCGACCTTCGATGCGCTGGTGGTGCCGGAAACGACTACCACCTTGCTGAAGACACGTTTCGGAATGCAGCAGCCCAAATTGATTTTCTGCCCCCACGGCGCGGGTGACCGTAGCATCAGCGTGTCGCCCGACATTGCGCATTTCGATTTTGTGTTGCTGCCGGGCGAAAAGACCCGCGACCGAATGATCGAAGGCGGAATCGTCAGGCAGGCAGACCATGCGGTGGTCGGCTACCCGAAGTTTGATGCACCGCATTTGGCTGCGCCGACCAGGTTTTTCGGCAATGACCGGCCAACAGTACTCTACAACCCGCATTTCGACCCGCTGCTGTCGTCATGGCATGATTTTGGGTTGCAAGTGTTGGAATATTTCGCCGGGCAGCAGACCTACAATTTGAT
>JBBKWK010000113.1:0-7896 GCA_037968915.1 Pontixanthobacter sp. | reverse complement strand
ATCGGCCCCACGCTGATCGACCATGTCACCACCGACATGGAAAGCTACAAAGAAGAGATATTCGGCCCCGTGTTGCAAATCGTACGCGCGAAGGATTTCGAAGAAGCGGTCCGTCTGCCCAGCGATCACCAATACGGCAACGGCGTGGCGATCTTTACGCGTAATGGCCACGCCGCGCGCGAGTTTGCATCGCGGGTGAATGTCGGGATGGTCGGGATCAATGTGCCGATACCGGTACCCGTTGCGTATCACAGTTTCGGCGGGTGGAAGCGCAGCGCCTTTGGCGACACCAATCAATACGGCACAGAGGGGTTGAAGTTCTGGACCAAGGTCAAGACCATCACCCAACGTTGGCCTGACGGCGCCGCTGACGGTGCCAATGAAAATGCCTTTCTGATCCCGACTATGGGGTAATGCGGAGTGCTATCCTGCTCGGTAGCCTGCTTGCGCACGATTTGTGTGCCTGGCTGACATCTCGCCGGTTAGTCCGTATCCATTATTGGCTATTCTCTCTTCCGCGCGCCATGCGGAGATGCGTTCGAGTCCCGCAACGTACCCGAGAAGTGCGCATTTAGTCTGATTAAACGGTTATTAATCATCATCTTGTGTCAGCAGGGGTGTAGATTCAGGCGGTTTGCCTCAAATTATACACGATGTATCGGTTTACGTATCGACTTGTCGAATTACGACTATGTATCCCCGCGAACTTGCAGACAATTCCGTTATTCTGTAGGTCTACGTGATATTACTAATAGATAGTTGGGTCGCCACCAATAGATTAAAAGGATTTTCCTAATCAGATTTAACTAGTCAATAGTTGGGGTCAAGACTGATGCAGTATTCAAACCAGGGGGTGCCAGACGGCCAGACCCCGAATAGCAGCGTGTTGGTCACTTCAGCCGACTGGTATGGCAGCGAACCATCTGTTGATCGCAAATCACTTCTTTGTCTGCTCGAGGGGCTGGCCGCGCTTGATGGCCGGATGCGGATGTTGCTCCTGCGCGACGGAACTTTCCTCGCGGGCTGCCCCGGCCTATCGGAATTGTTCAGCATGGGGACGTGTCTCCACCTGCACGATGGTATCATCCGTGCCGCCCAACCGGAATATAGCGACCGCCTGGATAAATTGCTGCAGGTAAGGGCGCCCGAGGTGGGTACGCTGGCTTTGCCGTGCTGGAAGATGAACGGTCATCTCATCATTCGAGCAACATCCATTGGCAAGTCTGTGGTCTGCTTCAGTTTGCAGCGCGCAACCGAAATGGCCGAACCCAAGTTGGCGGACCTTGAAGAGGTGTTCAATCTGACCAAGGCAGAAGCCGTGATCGTGTATGATCTGTTTTCGGGGCGGACACCTCAGCAGATCGCTGCGGATCACGACAATTCGGTCCATACCGTCAGGGCGCATATTCGGCGCTGCTATGACAAATTGGGAATCAGTTGCCGCGAAGAATTATGGCGCAAACTGAATGCCTACCGTCTGACGTGACCCACCGGCAACGTGCCGCCTTGGGTCAGGGTAGTGTCAAGGCGATCAAAACGCTTTTCCACAATATCCTCTAATTATTAATGACTATTTAATCATGACTAACAAGACGTTGTGATTTCAGACCCCGCGAATCGGTCTAGACCAGAAACATAGCAACAAGTCGCATCACCGGAATCGAAGTAATTTGATTTCAGTTTCAACCAACCGACACTTCGCGTTTCGGGAGGGGGGACCTCTATGTCCCGAAACCATGAGGATTTTGCGATGCGTTTGGCAATCACCACAAAACAATTGGCAGTTCCAATCTTCGGATTGTTGAGCGCTGTTGTGGCAAGCACAGCTATTCAAACGCCTGCGCTCGCTCAAGATGCCGCCTCAACTTCGTCAACTACGTCCAATGCCGCCAAGCCCGTTGAAGGTCGGATCATTTATGGCCGCGATGTGCCCTACGGGTCGGCAATCGGGCCCAGAACACCCGGGCAGGAGCAAACCGTTGTCACCGGACCGACCAGTTTAATCCTGGACAGTCTTGCGGCAGGTCTGGAACCCATCAGTGACGATGAGAACGCCGACATTGCCGCGAACACAAATTCGCAAATGGGATTGATCGGCAGCAATGTCACGCTCGGCATGAGCGCTTTGTCCAGCATGAGCGGATCAGGCAGCAACGCCTCTGAAATCGGCAACGTTCAAAGTTCTGCAATGGGCGGCGCAATCGGTCAGGCGACCGGAGCGCTCCAGAACGCCCTTGGCAGCCTCCGCGGCGTGTTGGGAGGCGGAAAATGATTAGCCTCAAGACATCCGTTAGCCCCCGGTATTCCTTGCCATTCGCCGCACTTACCCTGCTGACCCTAGCTTGGGCTCCGCAAATCTCAGCGCAGGATGCTCCACTGGAAACTGTGCAGGTAACGCGGCAGGTTACCGATGTGGTGGTCGTGCCAGCGAACACGGGCGCCGGAAGCAGCGGCCGTATCGCGGTCAACATTGCAGCAGGTGACAACAACCAGCAATTGGGCGACGCAGTCGTCGCGATTGGTGACATCGCGCTCGTGACTGAAACAGTCAGCCAGCGGTTGAGCGGCCCGGCACCAAGCGATCACATTACTGACATAACCGTAGAGGATGGTGCCTTCACCGGTATCACCGGCCTCACCAGCATTAACATAACCGCCGGATCGCAGAACCAGATGGCAAATCTGGCGCTGCTGGCGATTGGAAATAGCGGCGCAATGTCCGACCAGCTCCTGGAGCAGTCGCGGGCGCCCATCGAACCGAAAGGGGGCATCCCGGATGGGTCCCTGCCAGCCAATGATCGCATCGCCATCGGCGATACGGCCTTTGGCGATGGTAGCGGCCTGATCCAGGTAAACCTGATCGGCGGCGAGGGTAATTCCTCCGCCAACACCTTCGCTCTCTCAATCGTCAGCGAAGGATCACCCTGAACTACCCCCTCAACCAAGGAGAAGTAAGATGAGAAGTATTCTTATGGCCACAGCTGCCGGTCTGGCGATCATCGCCACACCTGCAATCGCTCAAGATGACGGAGCCGACGGCAGAAGCTCGGTCGAAGTCGATCTTCGCTATGCCAACAACATCGACACTAGTGTCGTCACCGACGTCACCTATAACAAGGACGTCGCCCTCAGGGGTGCCGTACGTCTGACCGGTGTTGTCAGTGTCGATAGTTCGGCAGTAGCCGTGACGGACGCCAAGCAATTGGCACAAGGCGTCGAAGTTAATTACCGTGAAGAAAATGAACTGAACGGTGAAAACGGCTATGTTGATGCCGTGTTCGGCCCCGGAAGAAGCGAAGCTGGCCAAGATCCGAATGATGACCTGATCGATGGTGTCCTACAGCCTCAAATCCGCGTCGGCTTCTTCGCCCCGATCATCAACACGATTGATGAGTTCGACGTCGCAGGCTCCGGCAACATCGGTGTCAACTTGGCTGCCGGTTACTTCAATGACCAGATGAACGCTGCGTCGATTGCGGTATCCAGCAATGCCAATCCTGATGCCCTTGGCGGTTGGGCAGAAGCCTCGACCACGTCGCTGCAATCGCAGCTGTTTGTCGGGCAATTTGCAACCCCAGGGAACATTCTCGATGAGGATAACCCCGAAAATGGCGGCGGCGAGAACAACTTCCGTGATCGCAATACCATCGCGGGCGCGGACATCACCGGTTCGGGCAACATCGGTGTCAATGCGGCTGCGGGTAGTTTGAACCAGCAGGCAAACCTGATGACGTTGGCAGTTGCCAATGACGCAACGCTTGCTGAAGCAAACTCGGGCCTGATCCAGGCTTCGACGCTTTCGTTCGTGGAACAGCAGGACAGCATCAACACGGTTAGCGGCCTGTCGATTGCCGGAGCATCCGGTAATATCGGCGTCAACATGGCTGCCGGTGTTGGTAACCAACAGCTGAACTCGCTGACAATCGCGGCATCGCAGGGCCGTTCAGCGGCAGGCGACAACGGCGGCGGCAGCGACCCCAGCTAACCCAGCCGTTCGTTTGGGGGGAAGGCAGTAGCTTAGGCGAACTGCCTTCCCTTCCCGGCCTACTCCTCAACCCCTCTTCATTCCTCCAGCCAAGAGTTCGTCCGCTATGTTCCGTTTTCCGGCAAACCTGCATCAGACCCTGAGCCCAGTCCTCGCGATTGCGCTGACGGGATGCATGACCGCGCCGGTACAACAACCGCCATTATGGCTGGGACAGACGTCGGAGGGCGCCAGAGTTACATCGGTGGCGCTCACTAGCTGGAAAGATCGCAAATTTATCGGCCTGGTGCGGCAGCGGACTGATTTCAGCTGCGGCGCGGCGGTAATGGCGACAATTTTCAACGAAGCATTCGGGCGCAGCACCACCGAGCAGCAAGTTCTGGTGAATATGCTCAAGATCGCCGATCCAGACATCGTGCGGGACAAGGGCTTCTCGCTCCTCGACATGAAGAATTATGCCCGTTCGATCGGGATGGAAGCCGAAGGCTACCGTCTGGATTATGACAAGCTGATACAGCTGGACCTGCCATCGATCGCGCTGCTTGATATCAAGGGATACAAGCACTTCGTGGTTATTCGCAAAGCGTATGCCGACAGGATTGCAATAGGTGATCCGGCACTGGGCAACCGCACCATGAACCGGGCTGATTTCGAAAAATCCTGGAACGACGTCGCTTTTGTCGTGGTGGGTGAAGGCTACGATCCCGCCAATGCCTTGATCAATCCGCCTTCGCCCCTTTCGGCAAAGCGTCTGCTTGCCCTTCACGCCGCAATACCTGCAGCTGAAACTTCCGAGTTTGGCAATAATGCAGCTTTCAGTTTCTCTTTTTGATGGAGAGTTAAAATGCGTAGTTCGACCTCATCTACATCGCTAATGGCACTGGGCCTGGTCGGCGCAGCCTGTCTATCGGCCGCAAGCCCCGCGGCAGCAGAGGACATCGGTCTGCAACAGGCGTCGCTTGGTGAAGCCTTGCCCGATACCGAACTGGCGGAGATGCGCGGTAAATTCGTGCGCCAAGACAATGTGTCTTTCTTTGGCATCACAATGCTAACCAGCTGGCAGGATGCGCAGGGCATTACCACCAATGCGCGCCTCGTCTTCAGTGTCGACTTTCTCAATGTTGGCGGTGACGGAAAGCCCGTCCCGGCCCTGATGATCGGGTGGCAGCGTGAGGGTGATGCGGCAATGGATGTCACCGATACTCATTCGGGCTATGTCCCGTTTGTAACCTCAACCCAGATTTCGCCGGTTGGCGGGATCGGCACCCATCAGGGCGCAGCGCAGGCCAACGTCATTGCCGGTAGTAGCAATTTCGCACACAATAATATGCAAATCGCGATCGTGCCGGCATCTGCAATGCCAGCGTTGTCGATGAGCGGCTTGCAATCCGCCGATGGCACCACCGATTTGGGATTCGCCGACGGTGATCAATTGAAGTTCCTGCTCGGGGACAACCAGGTCGGAATCGTCATGACTGGCGGTAATGGATTGGACAGTTCGCTCCAGTCATTGGGCGGCAATGTTGGCCAGATGCTGCAGCAGACCATGCTCAACACAGATGGCAATTCAATTCTCAACTCCGCGTCGATCATCTTGGCGGCTGACAATTTCGGCCAGCAGCAAGGTGTTAGCATCGATAATGCGCTGAGTGCGATGAAAGGTCACGGTTACTAATCCGGCTGCCCGGCCGTTCATGAAGTCACATCCCTGGGGAGGATAGTATGAGAAAGTTGATCCTGGCGACAATTGCCGCAATTTCGTTCAGCACGGTCTCGCATGCCGCAGAACCGTCCGACGGCAGCTTCGCTGTAGAAGGCGCCGGCAGGCTGAATTGCACGGCGTTCATGGCCGCGCGGGAAGACCGGTCTTCGGCCGAATATCAACGCATGATCGGTTTTGTGGAAGGCTATCTTAGTGCCGCAAACCGGTATGAGCCGAACACTTTCGATTTGACCCCGTGGCACAATGCACTGGCATTCGACATTATCCTGAAGGCTCACTGTGCCGACCATAAAGAAGACACGCTGGTTAGCGTAGTGCAACGGATGGTCACCGGCCTCAGGCCAGTGCGGATCGCACAATTCTCGCCAATGGTTGAGGTAGGTGATGATCGAAACCGCACCTTTGTTTACGAGACGATTCTGCGCAGATCCCAAGCTGCGCTGAAGACCCGCGGCCTCTACAAGGGCGACGAAAACGGCAAATTCTCTCCGGAAATGCGGGATGCACTGATCGCATTCCAACGGCAGAGTTCCTTGACCACGACCGGTGTGCCCGATCCCGCCACATTGTGGACCCTTCTCAATCCCTGATCATCGCTAACGCCATTTGGCGCCAACAACTGGAGCATTCAAAATGCGCAACCATCTTTCATCGCAAGTTTCAATTGTCGCGACAGCGATCGCCACCTCTGGCCTCGCAGTCTGTCTGGCTGCTCCGGCATCTGCACAAGAAGTTGCAGCCCAGGATGACGCCGCACAAGATCCGCAAGCCGCTGCCGAGATCGCTTCCCTGCGTAATCAGGTGACCGACTTGCAGGCACGCGAAGCGGCGGCGCGGCAACGGGTCGAGGCGCTTGAAGACCGGCTGTCCCGCCTCGAACAAATCGGCGGTGAACAGATTTCCCGTGAAGACGCCGAGAACATTCGCGGATTGTATGTCCCGGAACAGTCGTTTGCCCGGTCCGCAGACCCGGCCTTTCGGAATTTCGCGCGGGGCAGCCGGTTCGTGGCAGCGCAACCCGCGCAAGATGAAGGTGGCGATACGGTGTCCGGAACCGACCGCAAGGCACCCGCGCCCACCGCCGCGCAGGAAGATGTGACGCAGCAGCAGCAGGGCACATTCGGGCGCAGGTTTGGTGCCGAGTTGGCTATGTCCTACACCCGGTTCAGCAACGCGCGGATCAATCTGGACGGCTTTCTGGCGCTTGACGCGATCTTCCTCGGGACGATCAGTATCGACCAGATCAACGCCGATATCTTCACGCTCGAGCCTTCGGTTGACCTAGGCCTGACGGATCGCCTGTTCGTCGATGCCAGTCTGCCGATCCTGTCGCGTACGTCGAATTTCCAATCGGGCGGGGCGGGCGGTTCCGCCGCCGGGTTGGTCGAACGGACGGTCCACGGCACCGGTATCGGCGATGGCAGCATCGGTCTCAGCTACCGGTTGATGGCCGAAACCACCGACTTGCCAGACGTAGTGCTGAATGGCCGGGTCAAATTTCCCACCGGGCGCCATCCCTTCGGCATCGAGTTCACCGAAGTGGAAGGCAGCGAAGGCAATCTTTCGATCCCCGAGCGTCTTTCCTTCGGCACCGGCGTGTACGGTGCGTCGCTGGGCTTTTCGATGCTCAAAACGCTCGATCCGATGGTCGTTTTCGGCAGCGCGACCTATTTCCACAATTTCAAACGCAGTTTCGATGATATTGACGAAATCCCGGACGATCAGCCCGGTTCGGTCAAATTGGGCGATGCGGTTCAATATGGAGCCGGACTGGCCTTCGCGCTCAACGACAAATCGAGCATTTCGATGTCCTACACCCAGCGTATTGTCGAACGCACCAGGCTGACGCCTGATGCACAGGATCAGCGGATTGTTGTCGGCAGCCAGGCCAACGTCGCACTGGTCAATCTGGGCGCAACTTTCTCGCTCGGCGAGAACGTCGCGCTGGTTACCAATGTTGGCATGGGATTGACCAACGACAGTCCTGACTTGGCGCTCAGCGTCCGGATTCCGTATCGCTTCTAGTTGGGCCAAGCCGAGGCTTGCCTAGTTTAAACCGGAAATTACCAGGGGCGAGCCTTTGTTTGGAATTGCTATCAATCTGCTTACTTACGGCTAGAGTAGGGGGAACCTCATCCCCCTCTACCGGAGTCGTACCTTGGATCAGCTTACTGCCACCGATCGCCGC
>JBBKWK010000112.1:0-10836 GCA_037968915.1 Pontixanthobacter sp. | reverse complement strand
GAAGGCGCATTCCGCAATTCTTCGTTGCAAGGTGCCTATTTCATTATCGCTGCCCGCGCGCTCGGACTCGATTGCGGACCGATGTCAGGGTTTGACGGTGAGGCGGTTAATGCCGCATTTTTCGCTGATGAACCAAAGGTCAAAGTCAATTTCATCTGTTCGATCGGTTACGGCGATACGGAATCGATTTTTGACCGGAGCCCGCGTCCAGAATTCGGAAAATTCAACACCATCGTCTAATTGATCGCTTAATCGCGCAATCGACTGGATTGGCGCAGGACACCGCTTGCAAATGCAGCGGTGCCCGTGCCAATCTTGGCGTTGATGATTTAGCCCCATGGGATCCGCAATTTTGATGCGAATGCTGGCAATTGAATGCGCGACCGAGGCCTGCTCGGTTGCCCTGTTCGAAAATGGCGAACTGATCGCGCATGATCACCGCGTGGTCGGGCGCGGCCATGCAGAACGGTTGGTGCCAATGATCGCTGCCCTGCCCGCATCGGGTAAAGCGGATCAAATCGCCGTATCGCAAGGGCCCGGCAGTTTCACCGGCGTGCGGATCGGCCTCGCTACGGCACGCGCGCTCGGGTTTGCATGGAATGCGCAGGTACTTGGCTATCCAACGCTGGCGCTGGTTGCTGCGATGGCGCGGGCAGAACGCGGGTCGCAGCCGGTAACGGCGGCTATGACAGGCGGCCATGGCCAGTGGTTTGTTCAAAATTTCGATGAAGCTGGCGCGGCTTTGGCGGCGATGGCGTCGCTAAGTCCAGTTGATGCAGTAACTGCCGCCGCCGCACCGCTTGTCGCAGGCACACAGGCCGAAGCACTGGTTGCTGCGAGCTCGCATACTGGCGAGCAGGTGCAAGCACTGCTGGTGTACCCGGATGCACGATATGTTTCGAGCCTGCCGCACGGCACGCTTACTCCTGATGCCGCGCCGATCTATGGCCGCGCACCGGACGCCAAACTGCCTTCATGATGGACGATCTCGACCACATGATGGCAATCATGGCCGATGCGTTTGATTCGCATTGGGGGGAGGCCTGGACCCGCAGGCAACTTGCCGATTCGCTGGTCTTGCCGACGATATTCTACCGCCTGATCGGGCCCGATGGCACCACCCCGAAAACCGGGTTGAACGTGGAAACGCGCGAGGCGGTCGAGTCGTTCGAAGCGGTCGAGCCTGCCGGTTTCACCCTTTCCCGCTACGTTTCGGGCGAAGAGGAGCTGCTACTCATCGCAGTGCGCCCGGCGCACCGCGAACAGGGACTGGGCCGGAAACTCATGAAAAATCTGGAAAAAGATGCGCGTTCACGCGGCGCACAACGGATGTTTCTTGAGATGCGCAGCAACAATACTGCCGAACGCCTGTATCGAACATGCGGGTATTTACCAGTTGGCAGACGCAAGGAATATTACCGGCTGGAGGACGGGAGTCGGCTGGATGCGATTACATTTGTTCTGCACCTGACCTGATTTAGCCTCGCCCTGACGTAATTTATTGTGCGGAATCGTACAAAACGGTGTATAATCGCGGGAACGCTAAGTTGTCATATAGGTTAGTAGGTCTTAATGTAATAATCGGAACGAAATATCGTCCACAAAAAACCTACAGAAAAATTTGGTCGCGAAAGAGGATACAATGAATAATATCGAACATGACATGACCGAAACGCTGATAACCTTGGCGTCGGACATTGTCGCTGCGCATGTCAGCAATAATAGTTTGTCGGCAGACGAAGTTCCGTCATTAATTACTAACGTTTACAATGCGCTTGCTGGTCTGGGCCAAGAAGTTGATCCTGCCGAGGAACGGCCCGATCCGGCTGTTTCGGTGCGGGCATCAGTTAAACGTGATCACATCGTCTGCCTCGATTGCGGCAAGAAGATGAAAATGCTCAAGCGGCATCTGATGACCGAACATGGCATGACGCCGGATGAATATCGCTCGCGCTGGGAATTGGGCAACGATTACCCGCTCGTAGCCCCTGCATATGCAGAGACCCGGCGCGATCTGGCCAAGAAAATCGGCCTCGGCCGCAAACCTGGCCAGAAACGCGGACGTCGTAAAAAAGCAGGCACCTGACGGTCGCACCTGCCCGGCGATTTTGGCGAACTGAACAACCAGTCGCCCAATCGCTTGAGAAAAACGCCCCGGCCCTTTATGGGTTCGGGGCGTTTCTCTTGTGTTAGGACTTCGGCTTGCAGCAATCGATCGATCTCGAACAATTATGTGCCGAACGCGGCTTACGCATAACCGAGCAGCGGCGCGTCATCGCCCGCGTTCTGTCTGAGAGCGAAGATCATCCTGATGTGGAGGCGTTGCACCAGCGTGCCAACGCAATCGACCCGAAGATCTCCATTGCCACCGTCTATCGCACCGTCCGACTGTTCGAAGAAGCGGGGATTCTCGACCGGCATGATTTCGGCGATGGCCGTGCGCGTTATGAAGCCGCACCCGAAGCACACCATGATCATCTGATCGACGTGGAAAGCGGCAAAGTTGTGGAATTCGTCGATCCCGAACTGGAGGCTCTGCAGCGCCAGATTGCGGAGAAACTGGGTTATCGTCTGGTCGATCACCGGATGGAATTATACGGCGTCAAACTGGACCGTCCCGAAGGCCAAGGTACCTGATGAACGCGGCGCGGCGGGCAGCTGCGGAACGCGGCGAACCTAGCGCTTTGACAGCGATTGAATGGACTCGTTTTATATTGCGAGTTCTCGGGCTAATTGCCTTGCTGATTGTTTTTGTGCCGCTGCATTATCTCTATCGCATTTTCAAATACGGTTCCCCTTTTCCGATGTTGTTCCTGCGTTATGCCGGCCGGGTGGCGGGCGCGCGGGTGCGCAAGATCGGTACGCCTTTACGGCGAGACGTATTCTTCATTGCCAACCATGTGTCATGGCTCGACATCCTGTCACTTGCCGGCGCCAGCGGTACGGCATTCGTGGCCAAGGCAGAACTGGGCGAGGTGCCGGTAATCCGCTGGCTCTGCCGCCTCAACCGCACGGTTTATGTCAAACGCGAGAACCGGCTGGGGGTAGCCGAGCAGATTAATCTGCTGCGCGAAGCATTGGCGGATAATTGGGCGGTCACGGTCTTTCCCGAAGGAACAACCACTGATGGTCAGTCCCTGCTGCCGTTCAAAACCTCCATGCTCAGCGTGCTAGAGCCGCCCCCGCCGGGCGTGATGGTTCAGCCGGTCCTGCTCGATTACGGTCCCGAGATCGGCGAAGATCTCGGCTGGGTCGGCGATGAGACCGGGATTAACAATGCCAAGCGCGTATTGTCGCGCAAGGGCACCTTTGAATTGCGGATGCATTTTCTCGAACCCTTCAGTCCGGAGGAATTCTGCGGCCGGAAAGCCATTGGCGCCCGTGCGCGCGCTGCGATCGAGGCGGCGTTGCTAACGACGCTTGGCAAGCCGTTGCGGGTGTTCAAGCATGACGTGGTGCCGGTGCGCTACAATGCTCCGAAAGAAGCCATGCCGATCGAATAGGTCAAGGCACCACACCATTTGCTTAGTCCACACGGCAAGCTATAGGGCGCAGCCATGCGCAAGACTGCCCCGCCAAAAACCTATCGTGTCGAAAGTTTCGGCTGCCAGATGAACGTCTATGATGGCGAGCGGATGGCCGAGATGCTTGATCATCAGGGCATTGCTGCGGCAGCGGATGGCGAGGATGCCGATCTGGTCGTGCTCAACACCTGCCACATCCGCGAAAAGGCATCCGAGAAAGTCTATTCCCGGATAGGCCGGCTGATCAAGGGCAAGGAAAATCCGCCGTTAATCGCTGTCGCAGGCTGCGTTGCGCAGGCGGAGGGCGAAGAAATCATGACCCGGTCCGATGCCGTGAGTATGGTGGTGGGCCCGCAGGCCTATCACCGGCTTCCAGCAATGCTGGAGCGGGCAGTCGGCGGCCAACGATCAACCGACACCGATATGCCCGCGGATGCAAAATTTGCTGCCCTGCCCCGCCGCCGCAAAAGCGCGCCCAGCGCTTTTCTGACCATTCAGGAAGGCTGCGACAAATTCTGCACTTATTGTGTGGTGCCCTATACGCGCGGCGCAGAAATATCGCGGCCCTTTAGTGCATTAGTCGACGAAGCGATTAAGCTGGTCGAAGTGGGCGCGAAGGAAATCACCCTGCTGGGCCAGAACGTCAGCGCGTGGACTGGCGACGATGACAAGGGCCGTGCCGTCGGCATGGCCGGATTGATCCGCGCGCTCGCCGAAATTCCCGAACTCGCCCGCATCCGGTACATGACCAGCCATCCCGCCGATATGGATGATGCGCTGATCGAGGTGCATGGCGACGTGGCCAAGTTGATGCCGTTTCTCCACTTGCCGGTGCAAAGCGGCAATGACCGCGTGCTCAAGTCGATGAACCGAAGCCATACGGCGGAAAGCTACCTAAAGTTGCTCGAGCGATTCCGCGCCGCGCGGCCCGACCTCGCGCTGTCGGGCGATTTTATCGTCGGCTTCCCGGGCGAAACCGATGCCGAGTTTGAGGATACGCTGAAAATTGTCGATGCGGTCGGCTATGCCCAGGCGTACAGCTTCAAATACTCTCCCCGTCCCGGCACCCCCGCCGCTACGATGGACGATCAGATAGCGCCCGAATTAATGGACGAACGGCTCCAGCGCCTGCAAGCCAGCCTCGGCCGTGATCAACTCGCCTTCAACGCCGCCAGCGTGGGCAAGACCTGCGAGGTTCTGGTGGACCGTGAAGGCAAATATCCCGGCCAATTGCTCGGTAAATCGCCGTGGCTCCAATCGGTCCATTTTACCGGCAATGCAGTCATTGGCGATTTGGTCACTGCCGAACTGACCGAAGCCATGGGCAGTTCGCTGGGTGGACGGTTAGTCTAGTTACTCGGCCTTACTGCTAGACAGAGTGAGTTTTCGATAGCGGCGACGCGAGTTTCCACCGGCATTTATACTTCGCTGGCTTGCTACTGGCCAGCGCGCGCTTACATTCCACACTATAGTTGATTGGCCGAATCTCCAGTGAAAGGAATGCATGGCTCGTAAACCTGCCAAGGCCAATCAGGCCATCTCGTCATCCCCCGTTCCGCAGCGCGAAAGCCGTCGGGCCAAGGTGGATGTAACTTTCGAAGATCAATCCTTGCTGGTGCCCTTGTTTGGTCAGTTCGATGCCCATTTGGTTCAGGTGGAAAACCGGCTCGGAGTGTTTATTTCAGCGCGCGGCAACGTGGTGCAGATCGAAGGGCCGGAACACTCGATCGCCCGCGCCCGCGATGTCCTCAACAAGATGTATGACCGGCTGGCGATGGGGCAGGACCTTGGCTCCGGCGCAATCGAAGCGCTGATCGCGATGTCGAGCGAACCCACGCTTGAAGGTATCCTGCGCGGTACGCCGGACAATCCGCCGGTGATGATCCGCACGCGCAAGAAAACCATCGTGCCGCGCTCCGCCATGCAAATTGAATATATGCTGCAATTGGCGCGTGAGGATGTGATCTTCGCGCTTGGGCCGGCGGGTACCGGAAAGACCTATGTTGCGGTGGCGCAGGCGGTTAGCCAATTGATTACCGGCAGTGTCCAGCGCCTGATCCTGTCGCGCCCTGCGGTGGAAGCGGGCGAAAAGCTCGGCTTTTTGCCAGGCGACATGAAAGACAAGGTCGACCCCTATCTACGCCCGCTTTACGATGCTTTGTATGATTGCATGCCGCCCGAACAGGTCGAGCGGCGGATTGCCAGCGGAGAGATTGAAATCGCCCCGATCGCATTTATGCGCGGGCGGACCTTGGCCGATGCTTTCGTCATTCTTGACGAAGCCCAGAACACCACACGCGAACAGATGAAGATGTTCCTGACCCGGTTCGGCCAAAACAGCCGGATGGTGGTGTGCGGCGATCCCAAACAGGTCGATATCCCCGGCGGTGACCGGATGTCCGGTCTGATCGATGCTGTCGAAAAGCTGGAAGACGTGGAAGGTATCGGGGTAACCCGCTTCACCCGTGCCGATGTGGTCCGTCATCCGATCGTGGGCCGAATTGTCGAAGCGTATGAGGGGCCGGATGCCTGAGGCGCTGAATTGAACCTCGACATCGACATTGACGGTTGGCCATCGGCCGATTGGCCTGACCTTGCTGAGCGTGCCGTCGAAGCGGCGCAGCAGGTCGCGCCAGAACTGTCCAATCAGCGGCTAACCGCCAGCCTGTTGTTCACCCTCGACAAAGACGTTCACACCCTTAACCGGGAGTGGCGCAGCAAGGACCAGCCGACCAATGTGCTGTCTTTCCCGATGCTTACTCGCGAAGAATTACTTGCGCTCAAGCCTGACGGCGGGCCGGAAATGCTCGGCGATCTGGCACTAGCCTATGAAACCTGCGCGCGTGAGGCTGCCGACAAGGGAGTTTCCGTTGCTGACCACACAGCCCATTTGATAATACACGGACTGCTGCATCTGGCGGGCTATGACCATGTTCACTCCGATGTGGAAGCGGAGGCAATGGAACGGTTGGAAATTAATGCACTTGCGATTATGGGGCTCGCTAACCCATATTAGTGCGGGTCCAAATGGGCCTGACCATTCCTAGGAGTACCCAAGAAGGGCCATGCCCGATTTAGATCCCCCCGCCGGAGACGCGGACAGTAGAGGCGGGCTATGGCTCGCACTTCGCAAATTATTAGGTGCCGATGACGGTAGCCGCTCCCTTCGCGCCCAGCTGGAGGAAGTAATCGACGAGCATGAAGACGAGAATCCTTCCGACGGAGACGAACCGCGCAATGGCGATTTGTCCGGCGTCGAGCGGCAAATGTTACGCAATATGCTCCATTTCAGCGAACATGACGCGGATGACGTGGCAATCCCGCGGGGCGAGATTATCGCTGTGCCCGCCGATGCGACTTGGGCACTGCTGATCGAAGCCTTTGCCGAACATGGCCATTCGCGCTTCCCGGTCTACCGCGACACGTTGGACCAAGTGATCGGGATGATTCACATCAAGGATGTCTTTCCCTTTCTGGCGCGCAGTATGGAGCCGCCCGCCGATTGGACCGTTCTGATGCGTCAACCGCTGTATGTGCCGCAATCGCGCAATGCGCTGGACGTGCTGGCCGATATGCGCAGCCGCCGGATTCATCTGGCGGTGGTGGTCGATGAATTCTCCGGCACTGACGGGATCATCACCATCGAAGATCTGGTTGAGGAAATCGTTGGCGACATCGAGGATGAACATGACGACATACCCGCAGAGCTGATCGTGGCAATTGGCGAGGGAATGTGGGACTGCGACGCTCGGGCGGAATTGGAAGATGTTGCCGAAATCGTCGATCCGCGTTTGGCGGAAGTGGTGGAATCGGTTGATACGCTGGGCGGCCTGGCATTCGTGTTGGCCGAACAGATCCCGCAGGTCGGCGCGGTAGTAACCCATCCAAGCGGCTGGCGGATGGAAATCACCGCCGCCGATGAAACCCATGTAAAGCGTCTGCGATTACATCCGCCTAGAGAAGAAGAGAGCGGCGAAAAATAGCCGACGGACAAATATTTGCCGCATCTGCGAAGAACCTCTCGACAAATCGCTTCGGGCACCACATCTTCTGTCAATGCCGGTTCGCCGACTTCCTCCCCTGCGCGCATTGGAAGCGTTTGTACGAACAGTCAGGCTCGGGTCGTCCCGTGCTGCGGCAGACGAACTCGGCCTGAGCCCGTCGGCATTATCGCGCCGGATTGCCAATCTCGAAGAATTCGTCGGCAAGAAACTATTCACCCGGGCGCGCCAATCGATGCAGTTAACAATCGAGGGCGACGCATTTTACGAAGCCGTCGCGCCGCAGTTGGAAGCACTTGCGCGGGCGGTGGAAAGCCAGTCCGAAAGCCTGTCGCTCGTGCGGCTGCATCTGGGCGTATTGCCGCTGTTCGGCAGCCAGCGTCTGTTCCCCAGATTGCAGGAATTGCGCACCCTGCACCCGCTGCTGCATATCGACATCGATACCGGTGCACATCTGGAAGACCGTGTCGGTGACACGCTTGATGCGGCGATTATCCTTTCTCGTAGGCCCAACAGTGCGCTCCATGCCGTGCGGCTTGATCACAATATGGTCCACGCGATCTGCAGCCAGAAACTGGCGAAGGAACTGGGCCCAGAACCGGGCATCGAGCAATTGTCGAAGCAGACATTCCTGCTCCACAATGAATTGCCCGATAGTTTCGAGGCATGGAAACACGCGCTCAAGCTCGATGGGCTGGAGCCTGCCGCGATCGACCATTTCGATTCAGGCCAGCTGATCCTTGAGGCTGCTGCACAGGGTCTGGGCATTGCGATCATGCATGACGATCACATGCGGCGCGCATCGGACAACCGGCTGCGCAAGATATTCGATATCGAAATCGAGAGCCCTTATAGCTATTGGTTTGTCTGCCGACCAAAATCGCTTGAGGAACGCCCGGTACGCCAGTTTCACGACTGGCTGGTGCAAGCGGGGCTTTAGGACCACTAGGGGGCTGAATGTGTCCAAACCGCTAATCACTGGCAGCGTGCCTGAGACAAAACGGTGGCGCAGGCTGACAGCATAACAGCCATCACCAGCGCCACCGATATTCATTAAAAACGGATCATCCCGCGCCGAATAGGGCCAATCGGGAGAATCCGCATTTGGCTATTCGTCCATTTGAGCGAGAATTGCGGCGCCGGTTGTC
This sequence comes from Pontixanthobacter sp., assembly GCA_037968915.1. Taxonomy (GTDB): domain Bacteria; phylum Pseudomonadota; class Alphaproteobacteria; order Sphingomonadales; family Sphingomonadaceae; genus Allopontixanthobacter. Next base: position 2,163 of record JBBKWK010000112.1, on the reverse strand, counting down.
GGCCCCCCGACTACCGTGTCTTCGTGATCCATCACGATTGTGCGAAACACCGATGGATCTGGCTTGATACCGAGCCGTTTAGCCGCAGCTTCCATCATCTCATCCTCACCGTCTACCAGCGGCGCCTCGACCACAAAGAAGTCCCAATTGGCTCCGTTACGGTGACGATAAATTTGCCGCGGTGCCAGCTTTGCTTCTGCGCGAATAGCATCGATTTGCGCCATCCATTCTACAACAGCGCGGTATTTGCCCGGCGCCGCATGCATTGCGGTTACTACCGTCTCCGGAACTTCCTGCGCGGCTGCCATTTGGGGAGTGAAAGCTATTCCGCCCAGTGCCAAAGCCAATATGATCGTTTTCATAGATTTACCCTCCATTACCAAGCAGCGTCTGCTGACACTGCCGAGTTCATGCGCAGCGTTTCTCACGCTGCCGAGGCGACCCTGAGGGTACGATAGGCTTTCAAGGCAATTGCACAAGTCGACGGGAAAAACAGACGGCGGAGACCATCTGGACGATTATTTAATCGACCAAAAAAAGGGGGCACCGAAGCGCCCCCTTTCAGATTAGCTGACCGTCGCCTTGACGATCTTGCCCGGCTCACGCGGTGGTTCGCCCTTTGGCAGCGCATCGACATGTTCCATGCCGCTCGTCACTTCGCCCCATGCGGTGTATTGATTGTCCAGAAAACGCGCATCATCGAGGCAGATGAAGAACTGGCTGTTCGCGCTGTCAGGCGCCGATGAACGGGCCATCGAACATACGCCGCGTACATGCGGGACAGCGTTGAATTCGGCCTTCAGATCGGCTTTCTTGCTGCCGCCCATTCCGGTGCCGGTCGGATCGCCGCCCTGCGCCATGAAGCCGGGGATCACGCGGTGGAACACCACCCCGTTGTAAAATCCGTCTTTCGCCAATTCGACAATCCGTTCGACATGTCCCGGGGCAACGTCGGCGCGTAATTTGATGACAACATCACCTTCGCCATTTTCGGTATCGAGGGTGAGAGTGAGTGTCTGATCGGCCATTTGGGTAGTCTCCAATTGAGTGAAGTTGTAATTTCCCGGTCGATATAGGCGATGAACCGCAAAAGTCACGGGGGTGCTTGCTGGATAGTTGTGATTTTGGCACGAATAAATGCAGCTGATCGCGGCAGGAACACCAGCCGTCTTGCTTTTGAGGCCGACACCCTTAGACGGAGCGGATGGTCAAGGACACGCGCCCGGATCCGGAACAGGAAGATGTGCTGCTGGCGGACCCGCCAGTGGTTGAAGAGGGTGCGCGCCCTGATGACCGGATTGATGACGAGCGGCATGACGAAGAAAACCGCTTAAAAAAGAGCTACGTCCGCGCAGTCCGCGATGCACTGGACGACGGGGATTACAGCGAAGTCTACGATCTGGTCGAACCGCTGCACCCGGCGGATATTGCCGACCTTATCGAATTGTTCGACCCGGATGATCGGCGGGACTTCGCAGTTGCGATAACCGATCTGATGTCGAGCGACGTGATCGCCGAACTGAACGATTATGTCCGCGAAGACATGATGGATTCGCTTTCCGCACGATCTGTCGCGTCGATTGCCGGACAGCTGGAAACGGATGATGCGGTCCAGCTGATCGAGGATCTGGAGCCAGCCGAACAGCGCGCCGTGCTGGACGAACTGGACGCGGAAGACCGCGCAGCGATCGAAAGCGCACTGGCCTATCCCGAAGAAACCGCCGGCCGGTTGATGAGCCGCGATTTCGTGGCGGTGCCGGAACACATGACCGTCGGCAATTTGATCGATTATCTGCGCGAAGATGGCGACATAGCGACCGATTTTTTCGAAATATTCGTAGTTGATTATGCCCATCATCCGGTCGGCACCTGCCAGCTGAGCTGGATTTTACGCACCCCGCGCCAGATCGCCCTGCCTGATGTTATGAAGCGCGACCAGACCCTGATCCCGGTGACGATGGATCAGGAAGAAGTCGCCCTGATGTTCCAGAAATACGCGCTGATTTCCGCCGCCGTGGTGGATGAAAGCGGGCGGCTGGTCGGCCAGATGACCGTCGATGACGTGGTCCACATCATCTCCGAGGAAGCCAGCGAAGATGCGCTGCTGATGTCCGGTGCGGGCGAAGGCGATATTAACGAACCGATCCGCGATGCCTTTACCGC
>JBBKWK010000111.1:0-3999 GCA_037968915.1 Pontixanthobacter sp. | reverse complement strand
CGCCAACAACCGGCGCACGTCTTCCTTCTCTAGCACCCGGGCGGGTTGCCGAACCATTTCCATTTCCCTACTTTGATGAATGACTGCTCAGCCACTTTTGGCTGCGCCATTAATATAAGTAGCAAAAAGAAACCTAATTGTCAATCTTCATTGTTTTTAGGTGTTTACAGCACCACGTCGCTGCGCTGAATTATCAGCTGGCCGCACGAGGCGGGCGGAGCGGTATTAAGACAGCGCCCTGGCGGAGCTGGTCGAGATGATCACTCCACCATTGCGCCATTTCAACCCGTTCCTGCCAATGTGCTCCGCGATGGTAGGCAGCTCTGATCCGGTCAGTGTCTCCATGCGCCAGAGCACGCTCGATTGCATCAGGATGCCATTTCCCGCTCTCATTTAGCAGAGTGGAAGCCATCGCCCGAAAACCATGCGCCGTCATTTCATTGCTAGCGTAGCCCAGACGCCGTAAACTGGCATTGACTGTGTTGCCGCTCATTGGACGTGTTCGCGTTCGGATCGAAGGAAAGACATATCCACTTGGCCCAGTGATAGAGCTCAAAATCTCCAAGACTGCTAGCGACTGCTTAGACAATGGTACGTGATGGGCCTTTCGCATTTTCATTTTCTCGGCCGGAATTATCCAGATGGCTGCATCAAGGTCGAAGTCGCACCATTCTGCGTGGCGAAGCTCACCAGGCCGCACGAATACATGCGGCGACAATTGCAGCGCAAATTTTGTTATGCCCTGCCCTTCGTAGTCATCAATAGCCCTCAGCAACTCACCAACCTTTGCAGCCTCAGTGATCGCTCCATAATGCTCGACTTTTGGCGTTGTCAGTGCGCCTCGTAAGTCTCGCGTAGGGTCTGAGCGCAAACGGGCCGTGGCCACCGCGTAGCGGAACACAAGCCCGGCAAGCTGCAGTGTACGCCTTGCACTTTCCAGGTTACCTTTGCTTTCTATACGCCGAACCGCAGCCAACACATCAGCAGGCTCTATATCGGAGATCGGCATAGTGCCGATAACACGGGTAAGCTGCGACAAGAGATATTCACTTCGCTTCGCCGTGGATGCAGCCCAACCGCCTTCCCCGTCACGCTTCCTCTTTTCGCAATACTCGTCGCAAATAAAACTGAATGTGTTGGCGCCGTCGATACGACTGCGCGCCTTGCTTCGCTGTTGTTCAATTGCTGGATCTTTGCCAATCGATAGCAACTCACGGGCCGCATCGCGCCTGCCGCGCGCGTCACTCAGGCTCACTTCAGGATAAACACCGCATGAAAGCTTCTTCTCCCTTCCGTCAATTCGGTACTTAAACCGCCAGAGTTTCCCCCCTGAAGGCTGAACAAGCAAAAACAGGCCACCCGAATCGCCCATTTTATAAGGCTTAGAGCGCGGCTTCGTATTTCGAATGGCCATATCAGTCAGCGGCATTGAGCACCTTCAGATTGCCCCGTGGCCCCCACTTGGGGGCCACTCACACTGGCTTGAGCTGCGTGGGCCCCAATGTGGCCCCCACATCGAGCGAATGCTGGCAACCAAATATGAACGTGTGCGACCATGGAAAGGGTCAATACCATTGATTTTAAGGGGATGTAAATACATCAGCGTACAACGGCGGGCATGGAGATGGAGCGGGTAGCGGGAATCGAACCCGCATCACTAGCTTGGAAGGCTAGGGCTTTACCACTAAGCTATACCCGCCCGCTCGCAGCGCTATTACGCGGCGGCACGGCCCCGCGCAAGCAGTTCGGCGCGATTGGCACCATCACTCATATTCGTCAACCGTCGGCTTCGCGCTGGATGCCGGGCAAACCATTCCCGGCCCCTGAATTTCAGCTAGCTGACGGACTGGCATAGCGATTATGATTGGCTGTGTAGGTGCAGGCGCCTGATCTGCAAATTGGCCGAAAAAATTACCTAGTCTGGCCGGGCAATTACTTCCACCAATGTGCTCGATGTAGGCTTTGGTGTTGGCTGGTCGCCCGCAGGGTTTTGCGGCAATTCAGGCACACCGGGTACGGCGATCGTCACATCCACCCGCCGATTAGCTGCACGCCCTGCCTCGTCTGGTGTGCCGTCCAAATTTGCGTTTGGAGCAATGGGGCGCATCTCGCCCAGCGCGATTACTTTAATGCGGTCTTCGGCAATGCCATTGGCGACCAAATACGCACGAACCACTTCCGCCCGGCGGCCTGACGCGCGCAGATTGGCCTCGTCATGGCCCGCCGAATCGGAGTGGCCGCGCAGGGTCACCGCACCGCCGCTCTTCATTTGTTCCGATTGGATGATGGCCGCTAGCTGCGCCTTGGCGGCGTCGGACAGATCCTTACCGCCTTTTGCGAAGGAAACGCTGGCCTCTAGCTGGGTGAGCGGCGCCTCGACGGCCACAACCTCGGCTTCAGGCCTAAAGATTGACACTTGTTCTGCCGGAGCAGGCGACGGTTCGGGTGTCTTGGCTGGCCCTGGCTGATTGCGATTACAAGCACCCAAGGCCAAAAGTGAAATGGCCATCAAAGCCGGAGCAATGCTGTTGGTTTTGGTCATCATCATGCTGTTTGAGCCTTTGGCCCGCGCTTCTCCGCATTCTTCGCCGCTGCCTGTTCGGCAGTGATTTTTTGCGGGGGAGAGAAGGAAATGATCGTGTCACCGGCGCGCGGGTCTGGCCGGGAGGCGTGGGTGAAAAACCGCATGCGGCCGGTTTCGCGAACGAGCAATAGCATATGGGTGGATTCTGGCAGTTTTTCCTGCGCATCCTCGAAATCGAATTCGGCAGACAATTTAGTCTGGCGGAAAATCCAGCCGTCGCTCTGCCGCTGGTTGACATCTTCCACACCGAACCCGGATTGAAACAACGAGCGGCCGCGCAGTGAATCGGGCAGTTTTCGGTGATCATCCTGACCGGCGGATTCGCCCAATTGGTAAACTGCATCCCGCCCTATTTCATGGGCGAATTCGTTGCAGACCAGCGCATTATACGCCTCGTTCTCGGTCGCCGCGACCAGCACCTGAAATGGGGACAAATCGAGATTATGCTCGGTCGCCTCGTTCAGGATCTCTCCGTGATAGAACGGCAACCCTTTCTGCCGCGCCGAAGACAAGCGTTGCCAGCTGGCATCGACGACCATTACCGGGGTCTTCAATTTATGTAATTGTTCAGCCAGCGCAATTGTCCACGGCGTACTGCCGACAATCAGTAGACCTGGCCTGGTAACGCCCTTCACTTTCAATAATCGAGCGGCAAGATCGATCGTAAAGCCATGCGCGATAATGGTCACCACCACGACCGCAAAACTCAGGCCGATCAGGACATTACCATCAGCATAACCAAGTTCGGCCAGCCGCAGCGCGAACAGACCGGAAATCGCCACCAGCACGATACCGCGCGGGGCAATCCAGGCGAGGAACAGACGCTCGTTCCATGGGACCGAACTGAACGCGAGGCTGATCAGGATCGTCGCCGGTCGGACGACGAACAGCAACGCCAGCAGAAAAGCCCCGAACCGCCAATTGAAATAGGCCAGATCCTCGACCTTCAAGGATGAGGACAGCAAAATGAATATGCCCGACACCAGAATGACCGCAATATTCTGTTTGAAAGGGTGGATACTTCGCAGGCTGGAAACATTCATGTTGGCCAGCGCGATGCCCATGACTGTCACCGCAACCAATCCGGCTTCATGCTCGATCTGGTTGGAGACCACAAATACTGCGATTACCGTGCTCAATAGCACCGGAACCTTCAGATATTCGGGGACTACGCCGCGGGGGAATGCCCAGGCGATCGCCGCTGCCGCCGCATAGCCGATAACCCCGGCAACAATGGCCGCGATGATCAATGGCGGCACGACTTCGACAATCGAAGCATCGGGAAATTCGTTCAATTTGCGGAAGTATTCATAGGCGATCACCGCGCATAGGGCGCCGGTAGGATCGTTGACGATGGCTTCCCATTTGAGGATCGAAGCCGGGCGGGTCTGGATCGAAGACTGGCGCAGTAGGGG
>JBBKWK010000110.1:0-5640 GCA_037968915.1 Pontixanthobacter sp. | reverse complement strand
AGTGTGGTGAAGCGCATCGCCTTGGCTTTGCCGGTCTTGAGGATCGAGAGATTGGCGAGGGTGAGGTCCACGCGCTCCGCCAATTCGGTTAGCGTCATGCGCCGTTCGTGCAGTAGGTCGTCGAGTTTTACATTGATTGGCATCAGACGGTTCCTTCCAGCTCTTCGCGCATTTCGGTGCCCTTGCGGAACACCCGGGCAAGGATGAACAGGATCAGCACTAGTAAGATGCCACTTCCGGAAAAGCCAAACTCTCCGTGGATGTCGTCTCCGGCATCGGCTGCGATGCTGGCGATCCAGGCGACTGCAATGCCAACCGGCACGGCGGCAGCCTGACCGATGATCGCGACCCAGGCCATCCGTGACAAGCGCTGGGCATTGTCTGGAATGAATGGGTCGCCCTCGCCGACGCTGTTGACGATCCGGCGTAGCAGCAAGAGGAAATAGATCCCCAATGCGAGTAATCCGGCGGCCCCCACCAACACGAATGCGGCGGCTGGGATAAGGCCGGGCACCAAATCTTTTCCGTCAGCTGCCAATTCGGCCAGCAACGCCGACTGATTGAACAGCATAACGGGCAGGGCAATGACCAGCGCAACTGCTGCGATCGATAGTATGACGATAAAAAACATCAGGACGATGCGGGCGATGGTCAGCAATGGATCTTTGGTCTTGGCGGTCATGACAGGCTCCTAGCTGGCTATAAGGTCAAGCGATTTCAGTGGTCAGCGTGACATAATCGGCGGGCACGTTGATCGTTGGAGCCATCAAAGCGGTGGTCACCAGCATGGCAACAACCAGGGCGAAAGCGTTAGTGAATGTACGGGTCATTTTTCGTTCTCCAATATGGTCGATATCGATATTCAATAAAGGTGATTCGATTTATTGTCAATCAATAATATCGTAAAACAATATGCGATATGCTGTTTTACGATGTGTGGAGAATTTTCCTACCTTCGACACCGAGGCAATCGTGTCGTTTGACAGCGGGGGTGGCGGCTCCTATATGGTCTCCCTACCGACTGCTTCGAGCAAGACGGGTCCTTGCGCGGGGACCTGCCACGAAAGGAAGCAGCGGTATTCAGAGCCGCGATGCAATGACTGCAGCAGCCATCCAAGACAGGGTGTGCCTTCGCTGCGGCTTTTTGCGTTTGGCGATCTGGACAAAACCCAGCGTGTGGCACGAATTTCCTGCCGGAAACCCAAATTTTTTTGGACGTTTCCGGCTAATCTGAAAGAGGCAAATCACCTCCATGGCGACCAAAGCTAAGGCACCCAAGGTATCCCGGAACAGCAATACCGGTACCGCCAAGAAGCGTATCCGCAAGATTTTCGGCGATATTCACGAAGTCGTGAAAATGCCGAATCTGATCGAAGTTCAGCGGGAGAGCTACGAACAGTTCCTCCGTTCCGACCACTCGATCGGTTATGTCTCCGGTCTGGAAAAGACGCTGCGTTCGGTTTTCCCGATTCGCGATTTTGCCGGCTCTGCCGAACTCGACTTTGTGCATTACGAACTCGAGCCGCCAAAATACGACACCACCGAATGCCGCCAGCGCGGGATCACCTATGCGGCGCCGATGAAGGTGACGCTGCGGTTGATCGTGTTCGAAGTCGATCAGGAAACCGAAACCCGCTCCGTGCTCGATATCAAGGAGCAGGACGTTTACATGGGCGACATGCCCTTGATGACTGGCAATGGTACCTTCGTGATCAATGGTACCGAGCGCGTGATCGTGTCGCAGATGCACCGTTCGCCCGGTGTTCTGTTCGACCATGACCGCGGCAAGACCCATTCGTCCGGCAAATTGCTGTTTGCTGCGCGCGTTATTCCTTACCGCGGTTCGTGGCTCGACTTCGAATTCGACGCCAAGGATATCGTCAACGTCCGGATTGACCGTAAGCGCAAGCTGCCGGTCACCTCGCTGCTGTTCGCGCTGGGTCTGGATGCCGAAGACATTCTCGATCATTTCTACGAATCCGTCGTGTGGGAACGTGTATCGGGCAAGAAGGGCGATGGCTGGCAAATTCCGTTTAATCCCGAAGCATGGCGCGGCCTGAAGCCAGATTTCGCTTTGGTGGATGCAAAGACCGGTGAAGAAATCTTCCCAGCCAAGGAAAAGATTAGCCCGCGTGCTGCCAGCAAGGCGGCCAAGGACGGCCTGACCACGCTGCTGATTCCAACCGAGGAAATCCTCGGCCATTATGCCGCGCGCGACATGATCGACGAGAAAACCGGCCGCATTTATATCGAAGCGGGCGATGAAGTTTCGCTCGAAAACCTTGAAGTTCTCGACAATGCGGGCGTCGACAAGATCGAATTGCTCGATATTGACGAAGTGACCATCGGCCCGTGGATCCGCAACACGCTGGCGGTCGACAAGGCTGAAAACCGTGATGAAGGCCTGGAAGCGATTTACAAGGTCATGCGTCCCGGCGAACCGCCGACCAAGGAAACCGCAGAGGCTCTGTTCGAAGGCCTGTTCTTCGACGGCGAGCGTTATGACCTTTCGGCTGTTGGCCGCGTGAAACTCAACATGCGTCTCGAGCTGGATGCAGAAGACACCGTGACCACCCTGCGCAGGGAAGATATCCTCGCGGTGGTCAAGGAACTGGTCGATCTGAAGGACGGCAAGGGCGAAGTTGATGACATCGACAACCTCGGCAACCGCCGGGTTCGTTCTGTCGGCGAGCTGCTGGAAAACCAGTACCGCGTCGGCCTGCTGCGCATGGAGCGTGCCGTTAAGGAACGCATGAGCAGCGTCGATGTCTCGACCGTGATGCCGAACGATCTGATCAATGCGAAGCCCGCCGTTGCTGCGGTTCGCGAATTCTTCGGTTCTTCGCAGTTGTCGCAGTTTATGGATCAGACCAACCCATTGTCCGAAGTGACGCATAAGCGCCGCGTTTCGGCTCTCGGGCCCGGCGGTCTTACCCGTGAGCGCGCAGGCTTCGAAGTTCGCGACGTTCACCCGACCCATTATGGCCGGATCTGCCCGATTGAAACGCCTGAAGGCCCAAACATCGGCCTGATCAACAGCCTCGCATCGTTCAGCCGGGTCAACAAATACGGCTTCATCGAAACGCCTTACCGTCTGGTCAAGGGCGGCAAGGTGACCACGGAAGTGAAATATCTTTCAGCAATGGAAGAACAAAAGCATGCCGTGGCGCAGGCTTCTGCTGAACTCAACGCCGATGGAACTTTCGTGGAAGAACTGGTTTCGGCCCGCGAATCCGGTGAATTTGTGATGTTGCCCAACGATCAAATCACCCTGATGGACGTTTCGCCCAAGCAGCTGGTTTCGGTCGCCGCATCGCTTATTCCATTCCTGGAAAACGATGACGCCAACCGCGCGCTGATGGGTTCCAACATGCAGCGTCAGGCTGTGCCGTTGGTGAAAGCCGAAGCGCCGTTTGTCGGCACCGGCATGGAAGAAACCGTGGCCCGCGATTCCGGTGCCGCGATTTCCGCTGTGCGCGGCGGGATCGTTGATCAGGTCGATGCGACCCGGATCGTGATCCGCGCTGTGGGCGATGTCGCTCCCGGCCAGTCCGGGGTCGACATTTACTCATTGCAGAAATTCCAGCGTTCCAACCAGAACACCTGCATCAACCAGCGTCCGCTGGTGAAGGTGAACGATGTAATCGAACCGGGCGATATTATTGCCGATGGTCCCTCGACCGATCTGGGCGAATTGGCTCTGGGGCGTAACAGCCTCGTCGCCTTCATGCCATGGAATGGCTACAATTACGAAGATTCGATCCTGATCTCCGAACGCATCGTAAAGGACGATGTGTTCACCTCGATCCATATCGATGAATTCGAAGTGATGGCCCGCGATACGAAATTGGGCCCTGAGGACATCACCCGTGATATTCCCAATGTCGGAGAGGAAGCCCTGCGCAGCCTCGACGAAGCCGGGATTGTCTATATTGGCGCCGAAGTGCACCCGGGCGATATTCTGGTCGGCAAGATCACGCCGAAGGGTGAAAGCCCGATGACGCCAGAAGAAAAGCTCCTCCGCGCCATCTTCGGCGAGAAGGCTTCGGATGTCCGCGATACCTCGCTGCGTCTGCCGCCAGGTGTTGCCGGGACCGTGGTCGAAGTTCGCGTGTTCAACCGTCACGGCATCGAAATCGATGACCGTACCCGGGCGATCCAGAACGAAGAGATCGAGCGTCTGCGCAAGGATAGCGAAGACGAGCGCGCCATTCTCAACCGGGCGACCTATAACCGTCTGCGTGAAATGCTGCTTGGGCAGACCGCCTCTGCGGCGCCGAAAGGCATCAAGAAGGGTGTGGTGATCGACGAGGCACTACTGGACGATCTCGAGAAATTCGAATGGTTCAAATTCGCTGTCGCCGATGATGGACGCCAGACCCAGATCGAAGCAGTGAAGTCGCAATATGACGCCGCTGTAAAGATCATCGAAGACAAATTCGACGATCGTAAGGAAAAGCTGGAACGGGGCGATGAACTCGCACCGGGCGTGCTCAAGATGGTCAAGGTCTTCGTGGCGGTGAAGCGCAAGCTGCAGCCGGGCGATAAAATGGCTGGCCGTCACGGCAACAAGGGCGTGATTTCACGCATCTTGCCAGCCGAAGACATGCCCTTCCTCGAAGACGGTACGCCGGTTGACGTGGTGCTGAACCCGCTGGGTGTGCCATCACGGATGAACGTTGGACAAATCTTCGAAACCCATCTGGGCATGGCCGCACGCGGCCTGGGCCAACAGGTCACTGCGGCGCTGGAAGAATGGCGCGCAGCCAACCCCGATGTCGGGGAAGACTATGAAGGCGTAAAGCCGCCGGCAGTCGTGGTTGAAACGCTCAAGCGTGTTTACGGCGAACAGTATCACGAAGAATTGGGCAGCCGTTCCGCCGGTGACATCATCGAATTGGCGGGCAACCTCCAGAACGGTGTGCCGATGGGTACCCCGGTATTTGATGGTGCGCGCGAAGCGGATGTTACCGAGATGCTGCATTTGGCCAATTTGCCCGGTTCGGGTCAGGTGACGCTGTTTGATGGACGCACGGGCGAGGCGTTCGATCGCCAGGTTACCGTGGGTTACATCTACATGCTGAAACTGCACCACTTGGTTGATGACAAGATCCACGCCCGTTCGATCGGACCTTACAGCCTCGTCACCCAGCAGCCGCTGGGCGGTAAGGCGCAGTTCGGCGGACAGCGCTTTGGTGAGATGGAGGTCTGGGCGCTCCAGGCCTACGGCGCGGCCTATACGCTGCAGGAAATGCTCACCGTGAAGTCCGATGATGTGATCGGCCGGACCAAGGTTTACGAAGCGATCGTCAAGGGTGACGACACCTTCGAAGCCGGCATTCCGGAAAGCTTCAACGTGCTGGTGAAGGAAATGCGCAGCCTCGGCCTGAACGTCGAATTGTCCTCGATCGATACCGGCGAAGATGATGACGGCGCAATGCAGATAGCGGCGCAATAAGGGGGCCGGGCGGCGAATTTAAGCGCCGCCCAACCCAGCTTCCACCAAGAATTTTCACCCGACTAGGGATGACGCAATGAACGACCTGACAAAATTCACCAACCAGCTCGCAAAGCCGGAAACATTCGACCAGATCCAGATCGGGATTGCCTCGCCAGAGCGCATCCGTTCCTGGTCCTTCG
>JBBKWK010000109.1:0-6230 GCA_037968915.1 Pontixanthobacter sp. | reverse complement strand
CTGAACATCCGAACTCTCCCATCATCGACAAAGTTGCACTTGCAACACAAGTCCGAAACTGATGTCGTGGACGGCTCTCCACCTAATGCGGAGTCGGATGTAGTCTGCTCCGCTCCAGATGGAGGAGAAGTACCATGTCGGATATTAGAGTTATAGGATTGGACAAAGTGACTTTGCCGAATGCGATTGGCTCGACTTCATTCAATTCGGATCTAGGTCGTCGTTATACTATTGATGCCGTACTTTGGAAATACCACGCGCCAAAATACCGCTTGCAATATCAGCCACCTCGCCGGTCGATTTTTCCTCGGACCATATGCCATAGCGTAGGCCCAAAAATACATTCATGCCCATGATAGCCCATGCATGGGCCTCCTCCAGATCGGAGCGAAGTTCACCAGAGGCTTGGCCGTCCTTAAGTCTCGATAAGATCCTTTGCGCCGCCCCTCCATAATGCAAACGATAGCTCTCCGGATCGACAAATTCGGATTCATCGATGATCCGGTAAATTTCCTTATGTGTTCGGGCAAAGTTCATGAAGGCATTAAGAGCTGAGCGCTCGCGTTCTATAGCGTCATCCCATTCGGTCATCGCGCTCGCGGCATGATCCTTCACCCGCCTGCTCATATCTTTGACTAACGCCCGGAATAACTCATCCTTGGAATCGAAATAGGTATAGAAGCTCCCAAGTGCAGTTCCGGCTCGGCTGGTTATCCCAATTATCGAAGCTTCATGAAATCCTTTTTCACCAAATTCCATCGCCGCAGCATCAAGCAGTTTTCGCAGCGTCCGGCGCCCACGTTCGGTTCGTGGTTGCTTGGACTTGCTCTGGGACGAGGTGCTTGCTGGTGTGGGCATATGGTCACAGCTAACTGGATGAATGAGGATTGGCAAATATATTAGTTGAATTATGGTTCAGCTTTCAATAATGCTCTTTTTGAAACCCTGACTGTCGATCAGGCTATAACAAAATTTTCAGGAGGACATCTAATGAAATCGCTTCAGTCCGTAAGCTATATCGCGCTTGTTTCAGCCATCCTCGGAGCGCTTAGCCCCCTCTCACCAGCATACGCGCAATCCAGTGATGCTGCAAAAGAGAGTGACGATTCAAACGTAATTATCGTTTCTGCCCGTCGCCGTGATGAGAGACTGCAGGATGTGCCAATTGCGGTGACTGCCTATTCTGGTGAGAAGCTTGAGCAGCAAGGCGCGATCGACATAACCGACTTGTCCGGAACTACGCCTAACGTCACACTTGAAAATTCCCGCGGCACCAATTCTACGCTGACAGCGTTTATCCGCGGCGTTGGCCAGCAGGATCCCGTCGCAGGCTTTGAAGCTGGCGTCGGCATCTATCTTGACGATGTTTACCTGAATCGTCCTCAAAGCGCCGTACTCGATATTTATGACGTCGAACGTATCGAGATTTTGAGAGGGCCACAGGGAACGCTTTATGGCCGCAATACAATTGGCGGTGCAGTCAAATATGTTACCAAGCGACTGTCGCAGGATCCGGAATTTAAGGCGCGCGCCGCCTACGGTACATATAATCAAGCCGAAATGGTTGTAACTGGAAGCCTGCCGATAACTGATATGGTGCGCGTGGGCGCATCGGGGGCGCGGCTTTCCAGAGGCGGCTTTGGTGACAATCTGAATATCGCTGGGGTCGAAAATTACAACAAAGACGTTTGGGCGGGGAGGGCTAGCCTAGAAATTGGCGGTTATGGCGAACCGGCCCTTATTCGCATTTCCGGCGACTACACCAAAGATAATAGCGATCCACGCAATGGCCATCGGCTAATTCCTGGTCTTGTCAGCGGCGCTCCTGTGCTAGACGACGTTTTCGATAACCAAGCAGGGCTAAATTCCCCAGTTCAGGCAAGCGAAGCTTACGGTCTTGCAATGAACGTCTCTGCTGAACTAAGCGACAATGTGACGTTGCGCTCAATAAGTGCTTGGCGCAAAGATAATAGCGCGACACCGATTGATTTCGACAGTTTACCAGTCGTAGATGTCGACGTTCCAGCGCGTTATAATAATGAGCAGATCAGTCAAGAATTTCAGCTCCTTTATGAAAGCGACCGGCTGAATGGGCTATTGGGCTTCTATTATCTAGATGCTCAGGCAGCTACCGTTTTCGATGTTCTTTTGTTCAAGGCTGTCCCGTCACTTCCTACTCTCAATGCCACCACGGAAGGTGATGTGGACACTACGACTTGGTCGGTGTTCGGTGACTTCACCTTCGACATAACATCGCAACTCTCGGTTTCAGCCGGTGGGCGATTTACGCATGATCGACGCGACGCAAAGGTCTTGAGGCAAACAAAACTTGGCAGTTCTGCTACATTTGGCGGCACGCCAATCGTGCTAGCTACAACGTCCAATTTCACGGGGTCAAAAACCTTTGAAGAATTCACGCCGCGTGCGTCGATTAGTTTTAAGCCGGATTCGGACAATATGGTATACGCGTCCTATTCCAAAGGTTTCAAAGGGGGCGGGTTTGATCCACGCGGACAAAGTTCCCAGGCAGCTGATACCAATGGGGATGGTGTGCGCAGCCAGCAGGAGATTTTTGATTTTTTCCTGTTTGATCCTGAAGAGGTTGATAGCTTTGAACTCGGCTACAGGGGGTCGCTGTTAGACCGCCGCCTCACAGCCGCATTGACGGGCTTCTATTCCGACTACAAGAATGTTCAGATCCCAGGTTCCGTCGGCTGCATCATAAACGGTGTTGCCAGTTTCTGCGGGGTGACAACCAATGCCGCCAAAGCTACGTTTAAAGGCGTTGAGTTGGAAACGAACGCGCGTCTTGCCGAGAATTTTGCGGGAGTGGGCTCAGCGATAACTTTTGCCGGAACGCTTGGTTATATTGATGGTAAATTCAACAGCTATATCGTCAATGGCATAGACGTTTCGGGCATACGGAAGATCCAAAATACGCCAAAATGGACATTGTCCGGCACTTTGGCGGCGGCGGTGCCCGCTGGCGGCGGTGTAGTCAATGCATCAACTACGGTTTCATACCGGAGCAAAACCAATCAGTTTGAAGTGCCAAGTTCTCTCTTGGATCAGCCGGGCTATGCTTTGTTCGACGCCAACTTGGTGTGGACATCTGAAGGCGACAGGTTCTCCCTCGGGCTTCACGGCAAGAACTTGTTGAATAAAGAATATATCACTTCAGGTTATCAGTTCCTGTCTACGCAACCAGATGGAACGTTGAACCGAACGGCTGGTGGCAATGTCATTTCGACATTGGGAACCGAGGGTATTGCGACAGCTTTCTACGGCAATCCTCGTCAGATATTTGTAAGCGCAGGGATGAAGTTCTGATTGGCAATTAGGCTATCATGATGGAATATGCCGATCATTTCTATCGCAGTGCGGATGATCGGTTGGATCTCTATGCCCGCATCTACAATGGAGAAGGCCCGACGCTGCTATTAATGCATGGGCTGACTCGCAACAGTGCCGATTTTGAACCTCTGGCAGGTTACCTAGCGGGGCACTACCAGCTTATCGTCCCCGACCAGCGTGGTCGGGGACGATCGGCCTATGACCCTGAGCCAACAAATTATTCCCCAGCAACATATGTTGAAGATATGTACGCACTTCTGGATGGTTTGCAGATCACCAGAGCGGTCCTCATCGGAACGTCGATGGGCGGGCTAATGGCGATGATGATTGCTGCGAAGGCACCCCAGTTAACTGACGGAATTGTGATTAACGACATCGGACCAGCGATTGATCACGAGGGCCTAGATCGTATCAAAGCTTATGTTGGCGTGGTAACTCCATTCGCTAATTGGGAAGATGCTGCGAAGCATAGTAAAAATATTAACCAACACGCGCTGCCTACATCCAATGATAGCGAATGGATGGAATTTGCTCGGCGGACTTGCGTCGAAACTACTGACGGCCGGATAAAGTTGAATTACGATCCGGCAATATCAATTGGCCTTACAAAAGAAGATCCATCGGTTGCGCCTGCTGACCTGTGGCCGATGTGGGATTTATTATCCGCCATACCAGTGCTCGTTATACGAGGGGGGCATTCGGATATATTGTCGAAAGACACGGTGGCTGAAATGGCGCGCCGCCACCCGGATAGTTTTAACGCGATTGAGATTCCCCTGCGCGGTCATGCACCTATGCTAGATGAGCCGGAAGCGGAACAGTCGATCATGGAATTCTTGACCGATTTGCAGGATTGAATGGCTAGCAAATCAATCATTCGCATCCCGGGAGATACTAAACCGTCGGTTGGATTGGCAATGTTGCTGATCGTTTATATTTTTAATTTTGTTGATCGCCAAATATTGGCAATTTTGGCCGGCCCAATCCAAGCCGACTTGGCACTGAACGACACGCAGATGGGTTTGCTCGGTGGCGTGGCCTTTGCGCTACTTTATTCGACACTCGCGGTGCCGTTCGCATTGCTTGCGGACCGCACCAATCGAAGCTGGGTTATTGCCATTTCACTCGGCCTTTGGAGCGGGTTTACGGCATTGTGCGGTCTTGCCGTAGGTTTCTGGTCGATATTTCTAGCAAGGCTTGGAGTCGGCATCGGTGAAGCAGGCGGGGTCGCGCCTTCCTATGCATTAATCGCCGACTTTTTTCCTAGCGAAAAGCGTGCTCGCGCACTGTCCATCTATTCGCTTGGTATTCCAATAGGATCGGCACTGGGCGTCATGGCGGGGGGATATATCGCCGTCATGGTCGATTGGCGGCTCGCATTTTTCGTTGTCGGCATGTCGGGTATAGTCATTGCACCATTATTCAAATGGCTTGTCCGTGATCCAAAAAAGGAAACGCCAACCGAAGGCTGTGTCGAACCACCACTACAATTCCATGAAATCGTAAAGATACTGTCGAAAAAGAAGGCGTTCTGGTTTCTTGCACTCGGCGCGGCATCAAGTTCAATGCTGGGATATGGTATCGCCTTCTGGTTGCCTAGCCTATTGATGCGTAGTTTTGATCTGGATTTGATCGAGACTTCCCGTTTCTTCGGCGCAGTCCTGTTAATTGGCGGCGTGGCTGGTGTCATAGGCGGTGGTTTGTTGGGCGATTGGCTAGGCACCAAAGACCGCGCGGCATTTGGTTTTGTTCCAGCAGTGGCATTCTTGCTAGCTGTGCCGTTTTTCGCAGCAGGAATAATGAGCACTTCAGCGACAATGGCTTTTCTCCTTTTTCTCATTCCGCAAGGTCTAGCTTATGTCTGGTTGGGGCCTGTTTTATCTGCAGTTCAACATCTTGTGACAGCGGAAACCCGGGCGACTGCTTCCGCGTTATTTCTACTCATCAACAATCTGATTGGGATCGGGGGCGGTATATTCTTCCTCGGCGCTTTGTCCGACTATCTAACGCCGAAATATGGAGACGAAGGGTTACGATATTCGATGTTGATTTCGCTGGTCTTCTACGTGATAGCAGCCTTGTTCATGGCATTGGCTGCCCGTCCCCTGCGGCGAGATTGGGTGAATTAGGCTCGGCCAAATTCAATACAATGCGCGCGGATCGCGACCTGCCCGGACATATCGAACGTAGTGGAGGCGATGTGGCCAAGGCAGCCTCCATTCGCGACAATACCCCGCCAAATGAAGAATTCTACAACAACGTCGAAAATTGGCGCGAGGCATCCGGGTTCAGCTACCGCGAATTGCTGGCCATCGAATATGCCGAACGGCTAGGAGAACAGCCGAAGGGATTGAAAGAGGATGTGGGGATCTGGAGGCGGATGCACACGCATTTCTCCGACGCCGAAATCGTCGATATGACATTCTTTATCGGTTCATGGATCGCGCTTGGCCGCCTGACGCATGTTCTAGGACTTGATAATGTTTGCATGCCAACGATGCCACAGCCTGCCGCTGCTTGAATTTCAGGCGAGTAGGTGCAGGAATTTCGGCTATCGAACTTGTTTCATCCAATTCAGCGTGCGTTGTGCAACTATGCTCCGTGTCTTGGGGGTGAAAGTATGGCGCGCCTTTGGGAGTACAACCAACCCCAAAGGACGTGAGCTGCAGCCCCAAAGAAATTATTCTAACAAATCAAGACATCAGGACCTTTGCCTGTTCGCGCCCTAAATTGCCGAGACACTTGGTCAATCACGCGTTGCGCCTCGCTAACACGGCATACTGCAACAACCGCGCCGCCAAAGCCGCCGCCAGTCATCCGGGCACCGCCCTCATCGCCGATCGCTTCGTTGAGCCAGCCAACAAGCCGGTCTACTT
>JBBKWK010000108.1:0-3521 GCA_037968915.1 Pontixanthobacter sp. | reverse complement strand
TCGAGCGTAACACCATCCAAATCAGCGGCGATCAGGGCATCGACCTTGTTGAGCAAGATGCGCGGCATGGCCTTCTCGCCCGCTGCCAGCAACAGTTTCCGGTCTGCATGATTGGCCTGATGATCCACGCTAAAGCGCAAAGCAGCCACCGTGCCAATTGGCTCGTCTTCCACCGACAGGATTCCGTCGCCAGACAGAGTGACGGGGAGCAGTGATGGATCCTGGCCCAGTGTTTTCATCAGGATTGCAGTCCTCCGATTAACAAATCTTTCGGTCAGCCGGCCGTGGAGCGCGTCTGACAATTTCGCCTCGACCCCGCGGGCGCGGGCCGCCATTTCGTCTCGCGCCAACACCCAATCGGGACGCTGGCAGATATAGGCCCAGCTGCGGATCGCGGCAATCCGGCCTTGTAGCGTGTGAATATCGCCCTGCACATTGTCGAGTTCGGAAATCCGCGCCGCTGCGTAATCGGCCCCGAGATAACCGTGCTGCAGATCCTGCCACAGCCGCGCAACAAATCGGCTATGGGTTTCTGCTCCCTGTTGGCGAAAATCGGGTAGGCAGCAAGCCTCCCAGAACCGCCGCACATTGCCCGGCCCCTTAATAGCATTTGACCACGGTTCTTCGGACAGACGTTTTAGCACAGCCAGATCAATTGCTTCGGGGGCCAGCGTCAGGACAGGATTATCAGGCGGGCACTCCAGATCGCCGATCAGAACGGAAAGCGTATCGAACCGAGGCTGCGAATCGCGCCAGAACAATTTGGTCAGCGGCGCGAAGTGATGCTCCTCGATCGCGTAGATTTCTTCTTCGGCAAATTCGGCCGGTTCGGCGTCATGACGGCCATATTTGCCGGCACCGTTGCCCATACCCGATAACGTACCGAACGTCCCATCGCGCTGATGACGTCCGGCGCGCCCGGCAATCTGCGCCATTTCAGAGGGCATCAACCGCCGCTTGCGAACACCGTCGAATTTGGTCAGCGAGGCAAACGCGACATGATTGATATCGAGATTGAGGCCCATACCGATGGCATCGGTCGCTACGATATAATCGACCTCGCCTGACTGGAACAATTCCACCTGACGATTGCGGGTTTCCGGGCTCAGCGCGCCCATAACCACTGCGGAACCGCCGCGAAACCGGCGGAGCATTTCGGCCACTGCGTAAACCTGCTCGGCGGAAAAGGCGACGATTGCACTACGCGGTGGAAGTCGTGATAATTTGCGCGGGCCGATGTGGGTGAGAGTGGAAAAACGTGGCCGCCGGATGATTTCTGCTTCGGGATGCAGCGCGCGGACCATTGGCTCCAGCGTGGCCGCGCCCAGCAGCATCGTCTCGTCCCGCCCGCGCGCATTTAGCAGCCGGTCGGTGAAAATGTGCCCGCGCTCGCGATTGGCGCCCAATTGAGCCTCGTCCAATGCGAGGAAGCTGTGGCGCTGGTCTGCTTTGGCGCCATCACTCACTCGGGAAACGGGCATCGCCTCCACCGTGCAGCAGAAATAGCGCGCATTCGGCGGTTCGATTCGTTCTTCGCCGGTGATCAGGGCGACCTGCGCTTCGCCCTTGATGCCGACTACCCGATCGTAAACTTCGCGGGCGAGCAGCCGCAGCGGGAATCCGATCGCACCACTGGAATGGCCGCACATCCGCTCGATTGCCAGATGGGTTTTGCCCGTATTGGTCGGCCCAAGGACCGCCTTGACCGGGGAATCTTCAGAGTATGCATGCGACACACCGCCAATGTGGCATTGCATCAGTCATTCGACAACCGCCCGGCGTGCGCATTTGATGGCCGCCCTGACACGGTTGGCCTTAAACAGGACTCCGATGGCCGCACCTTAAACCGGTATTAACTTTAAAAGTGCAGGAAAACTGGCAAAGGGCATCGGTAACGACCCGCGGCAGCGTTAGCGCCAATGCGGTCGAATAAGGGAGGCCGCGCTGTTTACTTCGCGCGAAAAAATTGGGAATTTATCTGACGGGCCGGGAAAGTCCGATCCCGTCGAGCTGCACCACACCCAAATTCTACCGGACCAATGGGAAGACCAGACCCGCATAATCCTTCAGCGCGCCCGCGGTCTGGCAGACAGGTTTGAAGAATGGCGGCTGAGCGTTTCAGACAGGCTTGATAAAATCGACCTAGCGCCTGACCTGGCGGAGCAGATCGGCAGCCGCCGGTGGTTTCGCGGGTTTGGCACATTTGTCGGCCTGTCAGCCTTGTCGCTCGCATTCTGGCCCAATTTCGCGCCGCTTGAGGCTGCGCCAGCGATGGCGATCGATGGCAATGCACGCGACGAGTTTCGCAGCCAGATGATTCTGCCGCTGGCACTGGGGGCGGACAGCGGCCGCCATATGGGTGCGACGCAGGCAGTTGTCCCGCTCAGGACCGTGCCGGAACGTCCTCAAATCGAAATGCTGGCCACGCTGGTCCAGGGCGACAGCTTTGGCCGTATGTTGCAGCGCGCGGGCGTTGGCTCCGGCGATGCTGCCCGGGTCAGCGAGTTAGTGGCGAGAACCATGTCGTTGCAGGAAATTGAACCGGGCACCCAAGTCGACATTACTCTTGGCCGACGGCCGGCTGCCGGTGAGGCGCGCCCGCTCGATGGTCTCAATTTTCGTGCGCGGTTCGATCTGGAGCTTGCAATTCAGCGAACAGGAGGCGGGCTGGCGCTGCAACGCAGGCCGATCCGCGTGGACGAAACGCCGCTTCGCATTCGCGGGACCGTGGGCCAAAGCCTGTATCGTTCCGCACGGGCTGCAGGGGCGCCCGCAAGCGCGGTCCAACAATATCTCAAAACGTTGGGCGGCCAGGTCGATATGGACCGTGCCGTCAGATCGACTGACACATTCGATATTATCATCGCGCATAAACGCGCCGCGACTGGCGAGCGGCAAGCGGGCCAATTGCTGTTCGCCGGGATTGAGCGCGGCGGAAAAGCTACCACGCAATTGATGCGCTGGGGCAGCGATGGCCGCTTCTTCGAAGCATCGGGCGTAGGAGAACAGCGTAGCGGATTGGTTGCGCCTGTTCCGGGCAGCATCTCCTCGCGCTTTGGTATGCGCAGACACCCTATCCTGGGCTACCGAAGGATGCATTCCGGTATGGATTTCCGCGCCAGCTACGGCACCCCGATTGTCGCGGTGACCGATGGCCGGATCAGTGGGGCCGGCCGTATGGGCGGTTGCGGCAATGCCGTTCGGGTGGATCATGGCGGAGGATTGCAGACCCGCTATTGCCATATGAGCAAAATGGCGGTGCGCAGTGGACAGTCGGTACGGCGCGGGCAAGTAATCGGCTATGTTGGGTCGACCGGCCTGTCGACCGGCGCACATCTTCATTATGAAATGTATCGTTCAGGCCGGGCAGTGGACCCGGCATCAGTCAGCTTTGTAACGAGAGCGGAGTTGTCCGGTGCGCAATTACGGGAATTCCGCGCTGCGTTGGGCAGATTGAAAACAGTCAAAGCAGGTGCCGCGCTGGCGGACATCGCACCTGATACCAGCGAGTCCAAAGCTCC
>JBBKWK010000107.1:0-2888 GCA_037968915.1 Pontixanthobacter sp. | reverse complement strand
CGTGAACATGGTGCAGAAGGCAGAGCGTGAGGCGCGCATTGCGAAGAAGGAAATGGTCGAGGCGAACCTTCGACTGGTTATCTCCATCGCCAAGAAATATACCAACCGCGGCTTGCAATTCCTTGATCTCATTCAGGAAGGCAACATCGGTCTAATGAAGGCGGTCGACAAATTCGAATACCGCCGTGGTTACAAGTTCAGCACCTATGCAACGTGGTGGATCCGTCAGGCAATTACCCGCTCCATCGCCGACCAGGCGCGCACGATTCGTATTCCGGTCCACATGATCGAGACGATCAACAAGCTGGTCCGTACAAGCCGTCAGTTCCTGCACGAACAGGGCCGCGAACCGACGCCGGAAGAAATGGCCGAACGCCTGTCCATGCCGCTGGAAAAAGTGCGCAAGGTCATGAAGATCGCCAAGGAACCAATCAGCCTAGAAACGCCAATTGGTGACGAGGAAGATTCGCATCTCGGCGATTTCATCGAAGACAAGAACGCGATCATCCCTGTGGATGCCGCGATTCAGGCGAACCTCAAGGAAACCGTCACCCGGGTGCTGGCATCGCTCACCCCGCGTGAAGAACGTGTATTGCGCATGCGCTTCGGCATCGGGATGAACACCGATCACACACTGGAAGAAGTCGGCCAGCAGTTCTCGGTTACTCGCGAACGTATCCGGCAGATCGAAGCGAAGGCTCTCAGGAAACTGAAGCATCCGAGCCGGTCCCGTAAAATGCGGTCGTTCCTTGATCAATAGAACAATCCTTAGGGCGGCGAATTTTCGCCGCCCTAATTGCTTCAGCTAAACCGGCCAAAACTGGCGGCAGTATCCGCGATCGGATCCAGCCTGATCCACAAGGCGAGGCTGAACATCGCTACTGTCAATATGGCGGATCCAATCGCCGCTTGTTTGAAAGTATGCGCGGGCAATAATGGCAACAATGACGCCATACCTACCACCAAAGGCAATGCCGCGACCGCCGGGAAATCTGGTCCTACACCCTGCATGAACTGGTGTCCCAAGGTTATCATATACCCTGCCACCAATATGGCGCAGAAAATTGCGATGCTTTTGCCCGGAACCGCGCCGAACCTGACCAACGCGAACGCCGCGATTCCGCCCAGCATGACCGCAATCACAATGAAATATCCCGCTGTCGGGGCAAATACCTGTCCGATAGCAGCCAGAAGAATTACTGGCAGAGCAAATCCCAACCAGTTGCTTGGCCCACCACCGCCTTTGTAAAGGACCAAGAATACACTCGCGAGGCAGGCGAGAAGCGCCATCCTTTCTAATTTGGGAATGGCGGCGAGCCGGTCATAATATTGTACCGGTCCGTCAGCACCGGAGACCAGATTACCGACGTGAAGCAGGAACCCGCACAGAACGACCAGGGCGAGTGATTTTGCCGCGCCCCACAACAATGTCTTACCATCAAACTTGCCCCAAACCGCTGCACCATACGCCAACACGCCAATCCCGAGCATCACCCAGCCCAGCGCGGGCGCATAAGCGACCGTGAACAGACCGAAAAAATCGAAAAATGTCAGATCTGGCGATTTGCCCGGCAATTCCTCCGCGCTGGCCAAGGCCCGTGTCAAATCCAGAACTTGCGCGCCCATATCCTGCAGCGACCCCTGATCAAGACGTCCGGGGTTAATCAAAGGTGAGTGATATAATCCGGGCCGGCCGATAAAGGCGAAATTATAGGCGGAATATGGCCCCTCCAACGCGGGCGTCAGATCGGTATCGTTGGGCAACAGATTATAGATGAATACACCAAGAGACGAAGTGGCCGGGCGCGCAACATTCCGTTGGTACACCCGCATCGCTTCGCCATTGCCTTGCGAGGTCTGGAACATGGTCGTGCGCCCGCCCCCGCCGCGGGCTTCCATATTGATGATCGTCCCGATGCTTGTCCGAAGCGGATCATTGGCAAAGAAATGCGCGGCACCTTCTAGCCCAAGTTCTTCGGCATCGGTGATCAAGGCCACCACATCGCGTCCCGGCGTGCCCTCAGACTGGATGGCGCGCACGGTTTCGAGAATTGCCGCGACCCCGGCGGCATCGTCCGACGCGCCGGGCGAACCCCACACACTGTCATAATGTGCCATCAGCGCCAGCGCGGGCGTGGAGCGGTCCCTACCCGGCAGAACTGCTATGATATTTACCAGATCGGGCGCAGGACCTTCACTTCCCCGCCAAATGCCTAGCCTGCGGTTTGCACTATCGCTTATTGGGGAGGCGTCGGTACGAACCTCCAACCCCATCGCTTTGAGTCGATTGACCAAATATTCGCGAACCTCGGCATTGGCCTCGCTCCCCGTCGGATGCGGGCGGACGGCGATTATCCGCACGTCATCCATCGCGCGCGCAGCTGAAAAATCACCAGGCGGCGCATTTCTTGGCGCAGGGCCTGGAGGTGTGGTCGAAAAGATCGCCAAGACTAACGCCCCGATCAATGCGATCAATAATGCCCTGTTTCGTACCATCAATTTTCTCTCCCTAACTGATACCTATGAGCCGCGCGGTGATGCAAACAACTAAAAATGCTCCGAGCGGGGATAAGGTTGGAGCAAGGTGGCCAAATTGCCGCGCAATCCCTATATCTGCGGTGACCGATTCACCTTGACCCAAGTGGACCTCCAATGCGCTTAGCCATCGCCTCCGATCATGCCGCCACCGACCTCAAGGCCGAGTTGCGTGAATGGTTGATCCAGCAGGGTCATGAAGTTGCCGACCTTGGCCCCGATGCGGGCGAAAGTGTCGATTATCCCGACTATGGCCGCAAACTCGCCGCTGTCGTTGCCGACGGCACGGCGGAGCGCGGAATTGCTTTGTGCGGTTCCGGGATCGGTATTTCGATCGCGGTCAATCGCAACCC
>JBBKWK010000106.1:0-5682 GCA_037968915.1 Pontixanthobacter sp. | reverse complement strand
TCGCGCACTTCCGCCTCGCTCCAATTGGTGCCTTCTGCCAGCGGAATGGTGAGGAGCAGGTCGAGGCCAGGAACATCACCGAGGCTCTTCTGAACTTCAAATACGTTGAGCTGGTGATAGTGCAGCGCGTGCAGCGTGGCGGCGGTTGGGGACGGAACCCAGGCAGTGTTGGCTCCGGCGTTCAGATGGCCGATCTTTTCCTTCATCATCTGGCCCATCAGATCAGGTGCGGCCCACATGCCTTTACCAATCTGCGCCCTGCCCGAAAGGCCGTGGCGCAGGCCGATCCCGACATTGCGCGCCTCGTAAGCGGTCAGCCATGGCGAAGTCTTCATCTCGCCTTTGCGCTTCATTGCACCGGCCTGCATCGATGTGTGCATTTCATCGCCGGTCCGGTCGAGGAAGCCCGTGTTGATGAACACTATCCGGTCCCGCACGGCATGGATACACGCGCCCAGATTGGCGCTGGTGCGGCGTTCTTCGTCCATCACCCCGACCTTGACCGTGTAGCGCGGCAATTGAAGCAAATCCTCCACCGCGTTGAATAAATCATTGGTAAATCCGCATTCTTCCGGCCCGTGCATCTTGGGCTTCACGATATAGATCGAGCCCTTGCGGCTGTTTGAGTATTTGCCCAGCCCCTTCACATCATGCGCGCCAATTGCGCTGGTGATCACCGCATCCATAATGCCTTCGGGAACTTCGCTGCCATCGGGCAGGCGGATCGCCGGGTTGGTCATCAGATGGCCGACATTGCGCACGAACAACAGGCTGCGGCCAGGCAGAGCAGTCTCGCTGCCATCGGCCAGAGTTACCTGTTTATCACCCGCCAACTTGCGGGTCAGCGTCTTGCCGCCCTTCTCGAAACTTTCCTCCAGATCGCCGCGATTGACGCCCAGCCAATTGCGATAGGCGAGCAATTTATCCTCCGCATCCACCGCCGCAACCGAATCTTCCAGATCGACAATCGCGGTCAGTGCGGATTCGAGGACGATATCGGAAATACCCGCCGGATCAGTTTTGCCAATGGCGCTGGTGGAATCGAAGATGATCTCGATGTGCAGGCCGTTGTTCTGGAACATCCGGCCCCGCTCGGTCTGGCCGACATATTGGCTCTCGTCCGCAATCGCGATGCCGCCGGATGGATCACCCAGATCGCTCCAGCTACCGTCCTTCAGCGGAACCGCCATATCGAGGAATGCCCGGCCCGCTGCGATCACTGCCGCGCCGCGATCAGGATCATATCCGGCGATCTTTGCGGCGGGTGCATTTTCCAATGCATCGGTGCCGTAAAACGCATCATACAGGCTGCCCCACCGTGCATTGGCGGCGTTGAGCAGGAATCGTGCATTGAGCACCGGGACCACCAATTGCGGCCCGGCCATGGTGGCGATTTCGGGATCGACATTCTCTGTGCCGATGGTGAAGTCTGCCGGTGCGGCAACCAGATAGGTAATCTGGTGCAGGAACGCGCGATAGGCCTCGGCATCATGCGGCTGGCCGCGCCGTTCGATGTGCCATGCATCGATCTTTGCCTGCAGTTCCTCACGCTTGGCCAACAGCGCGCGATTACGCGGCGCGAAGTTGGCAAGCAGATCGGCAAATCCCTGCCAAAATGCAACGGGCTCATGGCCCAGCGGGGCCAGCACTTCGCGCTCGACAAAAACGGCCAAGGCGCCGTCAATCTGGAGACCGGCGCGCGTTTCAAAATTGCTCATAAATCCTACCCGTATCGTTCACGCAGCGTGTTGGCAGCATGATAAGTGAAAGCCAAATGTTTCCCGGGGAGGAGGCCGCCATATGGCCCGCGTGCCGCGCGATTGCAACGGTCTTCCCCGGACAACATCGCAATATTCGTCTGTCGGGCTTGGCCGCGGCGATGGGCAGGGCTAGGGCTGGTTTCAGATGACACAATTAGATCATAATAACGCCGCATTGATCGAGACAATCGATCAGCCCGCCATGTTGGCGCAGACGCAGGCTTGGAGCGCGATCAACACCGGCACCGGCAATCTGGCGGGTCTGGCGGAGCAGGCTGGCCTGCTGGTCGACGCCTTCTCCGCCCTTCCCGGGAAGGCGGAGTTGGTTGATGCCGCGCAGGTTACCGCGATTGATACCAGCGGCAAAGAATTCGAAAAACCGCACGGCCAGCACATGATCCTGCGGGTACGCCCCGATGCTGCGCGCCGGTTGCTATTTACCGGTCACATGGACACCGTTTTCCCGGTCGATCACCCGTTCCAGACCCAGCAGTGGCTGGATGATGACACGCTCAACGGCCCCGGTCTGGCCGATATGAAGGGCGGTATTGCGGTCATGCTCCACGCGCTGCTGGCGCTGGAGGCAAAAGGTGATGCAGCGAAGATCGGCTATGATGTGCTGATCAATGCGGATGAGGAAACGGGTTCGCTTTCATCGCGTGCCCTGATCGAGCAATTGGCCGCCGGAAAATACGCTGCGCTGACTTATGAACCCTCCGCCCTGCCCGATGGTACGCTGGCCCATGCACGCGGCGGTACGGGCAATTATTCGGTCATCATCAAGGGCAAGTCCGCCCATGCCGGGCGCAATCCGCAGGACGGGCGCAATGCTATTGTCGCGGCGGCGGCGCTGACGGTCGGTTTGAAGGGGCTGGAAACACCCGAATGTTCGGTCAACCCGGCCAAAATTGAGGGCGGCGCGGCGAATAATGTGGTGCCGGATAATGCAGTTGTGCGCTTCAATATCCGCCCGAAGGAACCCTCTGCGGGCGAGCAATTCGAGGCGGGATTGCAGGCGCTGATGGGCGAGATTCGCCAGTCACACGAAGTATCGATCGACTTGCACGGCGGGGTCACACGCCCGCCCAAGCCGGTTAACCGGCAGGCGCAGAAATTGTTCGATCTGGTGCGGGATTGCGGCGCGATGCTGGGTCAGGAGATCGGCTGGCAATCGACCGGCGGCGTCTGCGATGGCAACAATATCGCGGCCTGCGGAGTGCCGGTGGTCGACACTATGGGGGTGCGCGGCGGCGCGATCCACAGCGATCAGGAGTTTATGATTGTGCCTTCTTTGAAAGAGCGAGCTGCCTTGTCGGCGCTGGTGCTCGATCGCCTTGCTTCCGGAGATACGCTTTGACCTTCCGACTGCGCGCGGCGCGTTCCGACGATCTAGAACCACTTTACGAAATGGCTAAACTGACCGGCGGCGGTTTCACCAATTTGCCGCCCGACCGCAGTGCGCTGGGCGCCAAGCTGGAACGGGCCACCACTGCCTTCGCCCGTGAAGACGATACGCTGGCGGACGAACAATTCGTGCTGGTGCTCGAAAATTCCGCAACCGGTGACGTGCGCGGCACCTGCCAGATTTTCACCAAGGTGGGTCAGCAATGGCCGTTTTATTCCTATCGGATGACCACGCTGACCCAGCATTCGCAAGAGTTGGACCGGACGGTGCGCGCTGAAATGCTCAGCCTGACCACCGATCTGGAGGGCTCGTCTGAAGTGGGCGGGTTGTTCCTCCACCCCAACGAACGCGCGGGCGGGCTCGGCCTGTTGCTCGCGCGCAGCCGCTATCTGTTCATCGCCATGCACCGCGCGCGTTTTGCCGACCGGGTCATCGCCGAACTGCGCGGCATCATCGATGATCGCGGCGGATCGCCATTTTGGGACGGAGTGGCAGGCCGCTTTTTCGGGATGAGTTTTCAGGAGGCGGATTATTTCAACGCGATCAATGGCAACCAATTTATTGCCGATCTGATGCCCAAGCATCCGGTCTATATCGCGATGCTGCAGGACAGCGCACGCAGCGTGATCGGACTGCCACACCCCACTGGCCGCGCGGCGATGCGAATGCTGGAAAATGAAGGCTTCGCCGCCGAAGGCTATGTCGATATTTTCGACGGCGGGCCAACGATGATTGCCCGCACTGACAAGGTTAAAAGCATCAAGGAATCCCAATCGGCCAAATTGTCCTCGACAGACCTTGAAAAGGGTGAGCGGGCGCTGGTTGCGACGGGGCACATGGCCACTTTCCGCTCCAGCTATGGCGCGCGCGCGGTGCATGAGGACGGCACGATCTCGATCGATGCCCAGTCCGCAGATGTATTGGATGTAAAGCCAGCCGACACCGTTTGGAGCGTGGCGCGATGACGGGTCCGGTCGAAATTAATTTCGATGGTATCGTTGGCCCATCTCATAATTATGCCGGCCTTAGCTTGGGAAATCTGGCAGCGACAAAAAGTGCAGGCGAGACATCATATCCGCGTGCGGCCGCGTTGCAGGGTCTCGAAAAAATGCGCGCCAATATGGCGCTGGGGCTGACACAGGGATTTTTCCTGCCGCTACGTCGTCCCAATCTGATGTGGCTGGCGGCTCTGGCTGCGGACGAGACAATCGATCCGCGCCTGACCGCCGCTGCATGGTCCGCCAGTTCGATGTGGACCGCCAATGCCGCCACGGTCAGTCCGGCATCCGATACGGCCGACAAGCGGTGCCATCTGACCCCCGCCAATCTGGTCACCATGCCGCATCGGGGTATGGAATGGCCCGACACGATGCGGCAATTGATGGTTGCCTTTGCCGACAAGGCGCATTTCGCGCTGCATGCTCCCGTCCCGCCAAGTTTTGGTGATGAAGGCGCGGCCAATCATATGCGGCTGTGTGATGCGCATGGCGCGCCCGGCGTCGAGCTATTTGTTTATGGCCAGCCCGGCGGACGGTTTCCCGCGCGCCAGCATGAACAGGCCAGCCGGGCAATCGCCCGCCTCCACCAGCTCGATCCCGAACGCACGGTGTTCATCGAGCAAAACCCCGAGGCGATTGCAGCGGGCGCGTTTCACAATGATGTGGTGTCGGTGGCAAATGAACGCGTGCTGTTCACCCATGCACAGGCCTTCGCCGACCAGCAGGACACGTATGATGCGATCCGCGCCAAATTCCCCGCGCTGAAAGTGGTCGAAGTACCTGCCGAGGCGGTCAGCATGGCCGAAGCGATCAAGACCTATCTGTTCAACGCACAATTGCTCAGCCTGCCAACTGGTGAAATGGCCTTGGTGATCCCGCTGGAAAGCTGGGAGAGCGCGCCCGTCCGCACATGGCTGGAAGGAATGTTGGCCGGCAACGGTCCGATCCGCAGGGTAATCCCGGTCGATGTCCGTCAGAGCATGGCCAATGGCGGCGGCCCTGCCTGCCTGCGACTGCGCGTGGTCGCCGATCCCGCAACTGTCGATCCGCGATTCCTGCTGGATGAAGCCAAGGCCGACCGCATGGCCAAAGTCATCTCGGCGCATTGGCCGGACGAAATCCTCACTGCCGATGTGGGGAGCGCAGTACTGGCAGATACGGTATTTGACGCAAGGGCTGCGCTGCTCGCCGAGCTGGATCTGTCGATCCTGTTGTGATCCTGTATTCGGGCATCGCGCAAGTATGTCGAGCTACCTTACAACTGTCCTATACCAGGCCATGCCATTAACCTTCGACTTGCGCACAAAGCCTGATGTGGCATGATGCTTGCTACCTAAAAGGTTAAAGAAGGCGAGCGCATGTTGGGTAAGATCAAACGGTTGTTTGTAATCAAGACGAGCTGGGAGGCTTACCTGATCATTTACGCCCTCGCCTTGGGCGCTGTGGAACGGGGCAGCATCTATCTCGTCCAATATCCCGGCTTTGGCGGCAAATTGCTGTTTCTGGCCTGCACCGGCGC
>JBBKWK010000105.1:0-2983 GCA_037968915.1 Pontixanthobacter sp. | reverse complement strand
GTTTCTGCGCGGTTACCCAGCACCAGCCCCAGCGCATCGAGCAGGATCGACTTGCCTGCGCCGGTTTCCCCGGTCAGCACGCCCAGCCCGCCATTGAAGGTCAGATCAAGCGCCTCAATCAGGACGATATTGCGGATGGACAGTGCGGTCAGCATGGCTCGGGCGATTCTTTAGCCCAAGCGCAGGTCCGCGTCACGCCCATGCAAGGGTGGCTCGCGGTTTTGCGAACAATTTTATACCGAAATTCTGATTTTGTGCCCCGCTCCACAATCACATGGAAGCACAGCGGTAGTGCCGGATATCAGCTGGCGGAAACGCCAGCAGCATGATCTTCGATCAACTTGAATGCCCGGTCATACCATTTGCTGCCGGGGTAATTCGCGCCCAGCACAGCGGCGTATTTCACCGCTTCTTCACGTACACCCAGTGCCAGGCTGGTTTCCGTCAAGCGGTACAATGCCTCGGGAGCGTGGTTGGTTGTCTGGTAATCGTCGACCACGTTCTGGAACCGGATCTGCGCGGATAGCCAGCGGCCAGCGCGTTCGTAAGACCGGCCGATTTCCATTTCCTTGCCCGCCAGATGATCATTCACAAGGTCAAGTTTAAGCCGGGCATCGGAAGCATATTCGGTATTGGGGAAACGGCGAACAACTTCGGTAAGTGCGGCCTTTGCCTGTTCCGTGATTTTCTGGTCGCGGGTGACATCGCTGATTTGCTCGTAATAGCTGAGCGAGATCAGATAATAGGCATAGGGCGCGTCGCGGTTACCCGGGTGGATCGACAGGAACCGCTGCGAGCTCTGGATGGATTTATTGTAATCGCGGGCGACGTAATAGCTGAACGAGCTCATCAATTGTGCGCGGCGAGCCCACGGCGAATACGGATGCTGGCGCTCAACCTCGTCAAACAGGGCAGCCGCCAGAACAGCGTTGCCATTGTCCAGCCGGCGCTTCGCCTCTGCATAAAGCGACTCAACGTCGCGCGCGACATAGGAGGTATCTTTCGGCCCCGAACTGCGCCCGGCGCACCCCGCAGTAAGTACTGTGCTAGCAGCGGCGGCGGCGAGAAGGGCGAGCTTGAGCGGGGAGCGTGTGTTCGTGATCATAAGCGGCCTATAACCAGCGCTTGGCTGAACGCCAAGTGAAGTTGTGCAGCTATACGCTCGGGATATGTGGACATCATTCCGTGGCGGCATCGATCCGGAACAGATCGATCAAATGCCGGGCAGCTTCGTCGGACAGCGCAATCTGGCTTCCTTCGAGATCTTCGCCGGCATCCATCATGACCACATTCCCGAAGCCGATTTGCCGGTCGAGTTCTTCCAGCGTCACGCCATGCGGGTTCTTTTGGTCGAACAATTCGCCTGCTTTCGTCAAACGTTCTTCCAGCCGGGCGATCATCAGGAGGAGGAGCAAATCCCAGCCCCTGTCTGTCGAGAAATCCTGGCTGAAACGCTTGTCGCGCTGGCGCCGCATAAACAGCACCTGGCGGAAATAACGGTTCGCCTTGGCACGAGGGGATTGCTCGCCCGTTGGTGCATTGCGTTGGTCTCCGGCTATACCGGGCGAGAGTTGGGCGTCTAGGCCTGCCATGTACATTACCTTGGTTGTTGCGATCCGCGCGGACCTTTTTGGCTCTCACGCTTCCGAAGGATTAAATTTTGGGACGGCAGCTGGAAGGCCACCATTTCCAAATACCATTTTACGTCAGTGTCATCGCTGGCTTGCTCGTGATCGTGGCAGCCTGTTTCGTCGCCTGAGTTGGCACAAGGTCTAATACTCTATACCCTTCACCGCAAGTCACCCTACAGAGTGACTAAAATTGTCAGTGTGTGGCGGGGCTTACGTGCGGAGCAAAGGAGGCAAGATGCAGACAATCGCGTCAATCGGACGGCAAGACGAGTTCAGCGAAATTTTTCGGCTGGTTCGCGAAGCCGCCACCGAAATTGGCGCGGTCGGCCACAGTTACCATTTCACTCCGATTTTCAGTCGTCACACATCACCCGGCACAACTGTCGAGGTCGAAGGTTTCACGCCGCAATTAATTGCGCTGTATCAGGACGAATCCTTCCGTGCTCATGACCCTATCCCCGATTACATCATGCAGCGCGGCGAACCGCTGATCTGGACGACCGCAATTCGCGAATTTCTACTGGAGGATAACAGCAGGAGCGGCCGCGATTTCTTTGCTACAATGGAATCGCATGGGCTGCTCCACGGTATGGCCATGCCCCTTTACGGCCCCCGCAACCGAAATGCCTTTGCCTATTTTGGGTTTAGTGAGCCGATAGCTGACATAAAGGACGAACGTTGCGCTTCGCTGCATGCGTTGATGCAGGCTGCTCATCTGCGCATCTGCCAATTGCTAGATCGCCAAACCAGCCCGATCACATTGTCCGGGCGCGAGAAGGAAGTTCTGCAGTGGATCGCACGCGGCAAATCCAACACCGATATCGCCGCGATTCTGAAAATCTCGCCCGATACCGTCGCCACATACGTTAAACGCTTGTTCGAAAAACTGACTAGTCGCGACCGCGTGGGCGCCACGATCAAGGCGCTGCAGCTCGGGCTTATCCGGCTTTAGGCTTAGCTCAGTCGACCCGCTTGCTGCTGGCCGATCAGTTTGTCTGCGCAAAGGCGGGCAAGGTGAAATGCTTCGAAGTCATGTCATGCAACTGACCGCTGCCGGTGAGCGGGTATTGCCCGGGCGGCAATGCCGCCAATGGCATCCCTGCCGCCGCGAGGGCATAGGGGGAAATCCGGTGCCTGGTGCACAGGCCGTCCGAACCATCGCTGATCAAGGGAACTTCGAATTCCAGACCCTGGCTGTTCCCGTTCGATCGCTTGACTGTTGCGACGGTAAGTTGCCCTTCGCCGAAATCGAGCACGAATTTCGTTTCCTTAGGTACGTCGAGCAGCCCTTCGATCAGTGCGCCACTTCGGGATAAATTGCGCATGGTTACATCATAGCGGTGGTCTTCGTG
>JBBKWK010000104.1:0-6692 GCA_037968915.1 Pontixanthobacter sp. | reverse complement strand
TGCGCTACATCTGCCAGCATATCGCGCCTGGCCTTATCCTTGGTCGGCAGGAAACCCGCGAACATAAACCGGTCATTGGGCAGGCCTGACAGCGTCAGGCCGGTGATCAATGCGCACGCGCCCGGAAGGCTAGTGACCGTAATGCCCGCTTCACGCGCATCGCGGACCAACCGAAACCCGGGATCGGAAATTAGCGGCGTTCCGGCATCGCTTACCAGCACTACTGCTTCCGAATGCATCCTCTCAACCAATCTTAGCCGGTCGCGCGCCTCGCTATGATCGTTGTAACGCCACAGCGGTTTGCTTGTCCCCAGATGCTTGAGCAATTTCCCGGTTACGCGTGTATCTTCACACGCAATCCCATCACACCGCGTCAACACATCGGCTGCCCGCATTGTTATATCTCCAAGATTGCCAATCGGGGTGGCGACTATATACAGCCCGGCTGACAGGGATTCTATTTGAGGTTCGTGGTTCACGCGGGCACTCATGGACCAGCATTGCAGGGAGCGGCAAGTATGAAGCGCATCAAATTGGATCGGCGCGCACTGATCGTCACGGCGGCGACCGTGATATTGGCGGGCTGCCAGATTGTTCCGAAGACAACTACGCCCACTACTGCGCCGGTGGACAGCCCAGCCCCAAGGCCGAGTTCTACAGCGTTGCCAACCGATGATAACCGCCACCGGGTAGCGCTGCTGGTTCCCTTGAGCGGAGAGAATGGTGCTGTTGGCAGTTCGATTGCCAACGCCGCCACTATGGCCCTTCTGGACACAAATGCGGATAATCTCCGGATCACGACCTATGACACCGCAACTGGCGCTCGCAGTGCGGCTGCACGGGCGATTGCAGAGGGCAATAAGTTAATCCTCGGCCCCATGATGGGCGACAATGTTTCTGCTGTTATGGCTGAGGCACGGCCCGCAAAGGTTACAATGATCTCGTTCTCCAACGACATTGGCGTCGCATCTCCCGATGTGTTCGTGATGGGGCATATTCCAGGACAGGCAATTTCGCGCGCAGTGGATTATGCGCGCCAGAATGGCCGGACCAACTTTGCGGCTATCATCCCCGATGGTGAATATGGCCAACGGGCAGAGGCTGCCCTCAGCGGTGCGGTCCAGGCCAATGGCGGCAAGATTGTTGATATTGAGCGGTATTCGCGCGGCAACACCTCAATTATCAGCGCGGCCCAACGGCTGAAACAGCGCGGAGGTTATGATACCGTGTTGATCGCCGACGGTGCTCGGCTGGCTGCATTGGCGGCGGGCGAATTGAAGCCCCGCGGTCAAGGCAGTACAT
This sequence comes from Pontixanthobacter sp., assembly GCA_037968915.1. Classification (GTDB taxonomy): domain Bacteria; phylum Pseudomonadota; class Alphaproteobacteria; order Sphingomonadales; family Sphingomonadaceae; genus Allopontixanthobacter. Next base: position 5,390 of record JBBKWK010000104.1, on the reverse strand, counting down.
TGCTGCTCGGTACAGAATTATGGAGCGGAGAGGCAGGCTTGACCCGTAGCTCCGCGTTGAGCGGATCCTTGTTCGCTGCGGTATCCGATGCCCGGTTCAAGCGCTTTTCCGACAGTTACCAAGCTCGGTTTGGTGCCCAACCTTACCGGATCGCCACGCTCGGCTATGACAGTGTCTTGCTGACATTGCGGATTGCGCAGGATTGGAAAGTTGGTCGCAGTTTTCCGGTTTCCGCCTTGCGTGACGATGATGGGTTTCTTGGACTGGACGGACCGTTCCGGTTCCAACGTAGCGGCGTAATCGAGCGGGCGATGGAAGTTCGTGAGGTCCGCGACGGCCAAATTGTCATCGTGTCCCCTGCCCTGACCAAATTCGGCAACTAAAATGCCTTTGCCGTCGCGGGATTGAAGATAAAGCCGGCCCTCCGCTTGTCGCCTTGGGAAGGCGGCGCTTATAGCCGGGTGCATGACTGACGATCTCTTTGACGGCACGCCCGCGTCGAGCGGTGATTACAACGCATCTTCCATCGAGGTGTTGGAAGGGCTTGAGCCCGTTCGCCGCCGCCCGGGCATGTATATCGGCGGTACCGATGACCGCGCATTGCATCATCTCGCCGCGGAAGTAATCGACAATGCGATGGATGAAGCGGTCGCGGGGCACGCCACCCGGATCGAAGTCTCGCTGGAAGAAGGCAACCGGTTGAGCGTGGCTGATAATGGCCGCGGTATTCCGGTGGAAGACCATCCCAAATATCCCGGCAAATCGACGCTGGAAGTTATCATGGCAACTCTGCACGCAGGGGGTAAATTCTCTGGCAAGGCCTACGCCACCAGTGGCGGTCTGCACGGTGTCGGGGTCAGCGTGGTCAATGCGCTCTCGTCCGATACCCGCGTCGAAGTGGCCCGTGACCGCCAACTCTATGCACAGAATTTTGCCAAAGGTTTGACGCTTGGACCGCTTGAGCATCTGGGGCCGACACCCAACAGGCGCGGCACCACCGTCAGTTTTACTCCTGACACCGAGATTTTCGGGGATCGGCAATTTAAACCAAGCCGATTGTTCAAACTCGCCCGGTCCAAAGCTTATCTATTTGCAGGCGTCGAAATCCGCTGGAAATGCGCTGCGTCGCTGGTCAGTGACGATGTCCCGGCCGAAGCGATTTTCAAATTTCCCGGGGGCTTGGCCGATCATCTGGCCGAGCAAATCGGTGAGCGGGAATGTGTCACAACACAACCCTTTGCCGGTAACCAGGATTTTCCCTTGGGCGATGCTGGCGAGGAAATGGGCCGCGCTGAGTGGGCAATTGCATGGCCTTTATACTCCGATGGATCGACCAGCTGGTATTGCAACACTGTGCCTACACCGGACGGTGGTACGCATGAACAGGGCCTGCGAGGAGCGCTGACCAAGGGCCTGCGCGCATTCGGCGAATTGATTGGCCAGAAGAAAGCGAAAGACCTCACCGCCGATGACATCATGACCGGCGGTGAGATGATGCTGTCGGTGTTTATCCGCGAGCCACAGTTCCAGAGCCAGACCAAAGACCGCCTGACCAGCCCCGAAGCAGCGCGTCTGGTTGAAAACGCCATGCGCGATCATTTCGATCATTTCCTGTCCGATAATATGGAGCGCGGCAAAGCGCTTCTGGGCGAAGTGATGGAGCGGATGGACGAGCGGCTCCGGCGCAAGCAGGAACGCGATATAAAGCGCAAAACCGCGACCAATGCGAAGAAATTACGTCTGCCGGGCAAGCTCACCGATTGTTCGGGTGACGGCAAAGGCGAAACCGAACTATTCATCGTCGAAGGCGATTCTGCTGGCGGCAGCGCAAAACAGGCCCGCAACCGTAAAACACAGGCAATCCTGCCGATCCGGGGCAAGATCCTCAACGTAGCAAGCGCTACGATGGATAAAATTCGCGCAAATAGTGAAATTGCCGACCTGTCCCTCGCGATGGGTTGCGGGACGCGCAAGGATTGTGACGCTGACAATCTGCGCTACGACCGGATCGTGATCATGACCGATGCCGACGTCGACGGCGCGCATATCGCGACACTGCTGATGACGTTTTTCTTTCAGGAAATGCCCGATATAGTTCGCAAGGGGCACCTCTACCTAGCCCAGCCGCCGCTCTACCGCCTCACTGCGGGTAAGGAGAGCCGGTACGCCCGCGACGATGCGCACCGTGCTGAACTGGAAGAAACGGTGTTCAAGGGCAAAAAGGTCGAAGTCGGCCGCTTCAAGGGTCTCGGCGAAATGAACCCCGGGCAATTGCGCGAAACCACGATGGATCCGGCCACCCGCAATCTGATTCGCATTACCCTGCCGCCAGAATTCGAGCAGCGCGCCGCGGTTAAGGAACTGGTCGAGCAGCTGATGGGCCGCAACCCCGAACACCGGTTCAACTTCATCCAGAACCGTGCCGGCGAACTCGACCGGGATATGATCGACGCCTGACCCGAATTCAGCCTTCGTTGGTGTGAATGTGCAGCTCGCCTTCAAGTGTGCGGTGGACAGGACAGCGGTCCGCGATTCTGATCAATTTCGCGCTGTCTTCAGCTGATAAATCGCCTTCGAACGTGATGGTCCGGTGGATTGCCTGCATTCGGGCGCCCTCCTCGCAATGATCGCAATCCTCATGATGGTCGCGTTCATGGGTTAGCGCGATGGTGGTGCCGTGGAACGGTATACCCTCGCGCTCAGCATACATCTTCATGGTCATCGCGGTGCATGTGCCCAGCGCACCCAGCAGCAGATCATATGGTGTCGGACCGGTATCGTCTCCGCCATAAGATAGCGGCTCATCTGCGACGAAGTGATGTGTCTTTGTATGAACTTCCATGCCAAATTTGCCAAAGCCTGTGCGCACGATAATGCCGTCCTCTGGATGCTTCACATCCGTCGCCGGATCGAGATATTGTTGCGCCCAGCCAGCGATCATCCGCGCGGCGAATTGTGCGTCCTGTTCCCGGAGCAGCAGGTGATCGGCACCATACAGACTGACGAAATTTTTGGGATGCTTCGCCGCATCGAACAGGCGGCCGGCATGTTCAATTCCAACAATTGCATCTGTCGGTGAATGCATGATCATCAGCGGAACACGCATCCGGCCCACTTCGGCGAGCAGATCATTCTTTTCAGCCCGCTCGAGAAATTCGCGACTGATGGCAAATGCCCGCCCGCCAATCGTTACATCGCCTTGCCCGTCAGATCTGATCGCATCGAGGTCACCGTGGATAGCGCGGAGTACATGAGGCACGTCCGACGGCGCGCCTATGGTGGCAATGGCCGCAATCCGATCAAACCCGAGTTCATCCGAGGCAGCCAGCACTGCTGCGCCGCCAAGACTGTGGCCCACGAGCAATATCTTACCGCCAAATCGTTCGAGTAGCACGTCGGCAGCGGCAACCAGATCCGCAACATCAGTGCCAAATCCTGCCCGGCCGAATTCGCCTTCACTTCCGCCAAGACCGGTGAAATCAAACCGCAGCGTTGCGATACCTTCCATCGACAGCGCGCGCGATACGGCGACCGCCGCCTTGCTTTGCTTGGTGCAAGTGAAGCAATGCGCGAATAGTGCTGCCCCGCGCACCAGACCGGTTGGCAATTCCAACGCTCCCGAGAGCTCATGTCCTGTTGCAGTCTGGATAGATATTTTTTCCATTGGCATTAGGCTATCTCCTGGTGCTGGGTTCGAATGGCACCGCATAAAAGTTTCTGACAGCTTGAAAGAAATAGTGGTCCTGGTCCACTACAGGCGCGCAACATGTCGGCTTGGACCTTACCCGGTAACCTCAATCACTGGAGGAATTTCAACTATGCGCGCTAAAATTGCCGCATTCGCATTATTTGCTGCAACACTTGCCCCACCTATCGCGGCGGCGCAGGAATCGGACATGGAAGCTCCACAGTCGATCCTCGAACAGCGAGCAGCCGGTATCGTCGAAGTCTTGCGAGGTGACGCTGCGCCCGAAGGAGTATTCGCTCCAACTTTCCTTGTCGCAGTTCCCCCTGAGCGATTGACAACGCTGCTAACGCAATTGGAGGCCCAGTTCGGCCCGCTGTTGGGCGTCGATGCCGTCAACGAGCAAGGCGAAAACAGCGGAATAATCAATTTACGGTTTGAGCGGGCCATTGCCCGCGGCCCTCTCACCATTAGCGATGGCCCGGATCACCTTGTGGTCGGCTTGCTGCTGAATGATTTCCAACCATTGAACGATACTATCGGGGCGGTTCAGAAAGACATCGCTGCACTGCCCGGCAATGTTAGCGTGCTATACGCTCCGCTGGACAGTGGGCTGGAACCCACCCTCTCGATCGACTCCGATCAGCAATTCGCCATCGGTTCGACTTTCAAGCTGTATATCCTCGCTGCCCTGTCTCGATCGATTGCCGATGGAAAACACAGTTGGAACGATGTGGTCACCCTGGACCGGAAATCCTTGCCCAGCGGACAGATGCAGAACTGGCCGGAAAGCTCGCCTGTGACTTTGCATACGCTGGCCACAATGATGATTTCGATCAGCGACAATAACGCAACTGATATGTTGCTGCACGAGGTTGGGCGCGCCGCGGTGGAGGCGGAGCTGGTCAGAAGCGGCCATTCCAACCCCGACCGGACGCTGCCCTTTCTAAGCACACTGCAAATGTTCGGACTAAAGGGCAGCGAGGAGAATTTGCGCAAATATGTGGCTGCGGACGAAGCTGGCCAGCGCCGTATTCTCGACGACTTCGAAGATGATGTTCGCGGCAATCCCAATCTGATTACCCCGCCCCGCTTCAGCCAGCCGACCGCAATCGACACCGTGGAATGGTTCGCCAGCGGCGAAGATCTACGCAAATTATTACGGTCTTTTGCGGAATTGTCAGATCCAACCGCGCGGCAGATTTTGGCCATTAACCCGTCGCTGCCCAAAGCACGGCGCGATGAATGGCTTTATGTTGGCTATAAAGGCGGGTCGGAGCCGGGCGTGCTCAACCTTACATGGTTGCTGCAAGACGAGACAGAACGGTGGCATGTGTTGACGATGAGCTGGAATAATCCCGACGCCGCAGTCACCGCAACGGATTTGGAATTACTGGCGCAGCGAATTCTTCCGTTGGCTTTTTGATCGGCTGGCTCCTGCTGCCGTTACGGAATTGGGGGCTGGCTGGAATTTGTGGTCAAAGTGGTCCGATACCCAACACAAATTGAGCAAGCCTGCCGCTCTTGCCCTTTACGGAAACGCGTCTTAACCCGCGTCCGGAAAAATCAATGCGGCACAGGAAAATTCATGACCAAGCAGACGGCCGGGCGTTTCGACAGCACCCAATCTTATATTGTAACCGAAGATCTCAAAGTGGCAGTCAACGCGGCGGTCACCCTTCGGCGGCCGCTGCTGGTCAAGGGG
>JBBKWK010000103.1:0-2993 GCA_037968915.1 Pontixanthobacter sp. | reverse complement strand
ACAGACAGTCTGACTGGCTGGAGGGACGCCGGAAGGCGATCAGAAGATGTAATGTAAGGGAATTTTGCAATGAACTTCACCGCCATCCGCCGCTTTGCCTTGGTGGCAGTCGCCGCACTGGGCCTCGCATCATGCGGGATCAATTCGGTTCCGGCCGCAGAAGAAAACGCCAAGGCCAAATGGGCCGATGTGCAGGCCGCGTATCAAGCCCGCGCGAATCTCGTGCCCAATCTGGCCGAGGTTGCCCAAGGGGCAGCAGAAAACGAGCGCACCATTCTGACCGATGTGATCGAAGCCAGAAGCCGGGCGACGAGCATCACCGTAAGCGCCGATGATCTGAATGATCCGGCAAAGGTAGCACAATTCCAGCAAGCGCAAGGCCAGCTCAGCCAAGGTTTGGGCCGCCTGATTGCAAATTTCGAACGGTATCCGGACATCAAATCGAACCAGAATTTCGTGATGCTGCAGAGCCAGCTTGAAGGTATCGAAAACAAGATTCGCATTTCCATCAGGGACTATAACGAAGCGGTCCGCGTCTATAACACCACCATCAGAACCTTCCCCGACACGATCGGCGCGAATCTGATTCACGGTGCAGAACCAATGGTTCCTTATGAAGCCACCACGGCGGGCGCCGAAAATGCGCCGCAGCTGGACCTGACCCCGAACAGCGACACGACACCGGGTAATTGATCAAAATGCGGGCTCCTGCCCTCCTGCTCATCTGCCTCGCGCCAGTGGCGCTGGGCGGGTGTGACGGATCAGTTGACCCACTGGGACTATTCCCTGAACCAACCCGAGTAGAAACCGCGCCGCTGGAATTGACCGGCCTTGTGGTCGATGCCGCTGACCTTATCCCCGATCTAATCGAGGCAGATCTGACAGCTCAATTGGAAACGCTTGAACGGGACACCAAGGCGCAATTTGTGGTGGTGACCACTCCCGGCCTGCAGGGCATGACAATTGAAGACTACGGGTTGAAATTGGGCCGCGGATGGGGGTTGGGTGACAGGGATCGAAACGACGGTTTACTGTTGATCGTCGCCCCGAATGAACGGAAAGTCCGGATAGAGGTCGGATATGGTCTGGAGAAACCGTTGCCGGATGATCGCTGCGCCGAATTCATCCAGATGATCCTGCCGTCCTTCAGACAAGGCGATTATGTCGCTGGAATAGAAACTGCTGTTGATTTGCTCGACCGCGAATTGAGAACCAAACTGGAAACCACCACATGATGCGCCATTTTGCGATCCTGTTTGCCGGCGTGGCAATGCTGTTCGCCAATCCAGCCATCGCGCAGGAATTTCCCGAGCTGACGGGGCGCGTGGTCGATAATGCCAATATCATTCCCGATGCAGAAGAGGCTGCGCTGGCCGCCAAGCTAGAAGCGCTCGAAATGCAATCCGAACGGCAATTGGTGGTCGTAACCCTGCCCAGTCTGCAAGGCTATGACATTGCAGATTACGGCTATCAACTGGGCCGCGAATGGGGCTTGGGCGATGTAGAACGTAATGATGGTGCGATCCTGATTGTCGCACCCACCGAACGCAAGGTACGGATCGAAGTTGGTTACGGGCTGGAGCCGGTGCTGACTGATGGCCTGTCCGCCTTAATCGTCCAGCAGCAGATCCTGCCGCGTTTCCGCGAAGGGGATTTTCCCGGCGGCATCGAAGTCGGTACTGATTCAATTATCCAGCAGCTGGAATTGCCCGAAGCAGAAGCGCTGCAAATTGCGTCGCAAGCTGACCAGAAACGCGAAAGCGATGGCGGGCCGCCCTACGGAGCATTGATCTGGATCGCGTTTATGTTCTTCTTTTTCGTCCTGCCCATGCTGGGAGGGCGTGGACGCAGGCGGCGCCATGGCGGCATTGGCAGCACCGTGGGTAACATCATTCTGTGGGAAGCAATCGGCGCTGCGGCGCGCGGTGCTGGCGGCAGCGGGCGTTCCGGCGGGTTTGGCGGTTTTGGGGGAGGAGGAGGCGGCGGATTCTCCGGCGGCGGCGGCAGTTTTGGAGGCGGCGGCGCCTCGGGGGGCTGGTAGGTCATGGCATATTTAAGCAAAGAAGACGCAGCAATCGTCACCGCAGCGGTCACTACCGCAGAAGAAAATACCTCGGGTGAAATCGTCACCGTGCTGGCCGACCGGTCGGATGGGTACAGCGATATCGGCCTGGCTTGGGCCGCTATCGCGTCATTTACCGCGATGAGTGTATTTGCGGTGTGGCCTGCGTATTTTCTTGGCAAGATCGACTGGTTTACTGGCGGCTGGGGCAACGAATCGACCAGTGGCGAGATAATCTCGCTGACTGTCGGATTGGGCCTGCTCAAATTCCTGGGCGTGTGGCTGATCCAGCTCTGGGAACCGCTGAAGTTCCTGTTGATCCCCGGGCCGATCAAAACCGCGCGAGTTCACGCCCGCGCTGTTGCCCATTTCAAGGTGGGGGCCGAGCGGCGCACGCATGGGCGCACCGGGATCATGATCTATCTGTCGATGCGCGAACACCGTGCTGAAATCATCGCTGATGAACCCATCGCGGTGAAGGTGCCAGCAGAAGTATGGGGCGAGGCGATGGCCGATATGCTGGTCGAGATCAAACAGGACCGCATTGCCGAGGGCATGGCCGCCGGAATCCGCGATGTCGGAGCGGTCTTGGCAGACCATTTCCCGCGCGGCGAAGACGATCAGAATGAATTGCCCGACCGGTTGATCGAAGTGTAATGACCGTTCAGGATGCCGGCGCGCCGGAAGAAATCGTCTGGCAGGGTCAATATGTTATCGCCAAAAAACGCGGGCGGTGGGAATATGTCAGCCGCGCGCGTAACATTCGCGCCGCTGTGATCGCTGCGGTCGAGGATGGCCATGTCCTGCTGGTTGAACAATACCGCGTGCCGCTGGGGCGCAATTGCCTTGAGTTGCCTGCGGGGCTGATCGGTGACGGAGACGGCGAGGAAGACGAGAAAACGCTGGCGGCGGCGGGCCGAGAGTTGGAAGA
>JBBKWK010000102.1:0-5221 GCA_037968915.1 Pontixanthobacter sp. | reverse complement strand
TGAGCCTCCGCAATTGCCCCCGGATCGATCTCCAGTCGGTCGGCACCATATTCAAGCGCATAATCGACACCGATGGTTTGGATTGGCAGCTTGCCGGGTTTGCGTATGGGAACGAAACCAATCCCCAATTTGACCGCCACGGCCGCACCGAAGATAAAGCCGCGTGCTTCCATCCCGGCAATCGCCTGGGCGCCAACTGCCTCAGCGCGCTGGGTTAGATTGTCGACTGTAGCCGCGAACCCTGGCCCATGGCCGATCAAGGTGGTGATGTCGCGAAACTGGATACCGGGCTCGGGAAAATCGGGTATTGTGCGGATCAGAGCCTTCAGCGCATCGGCATTCATGATGTCGTATCCCCAAAAAGAAAGGCCCCTCGCATCGGTATGATGCAAGGGGCCAAAATGCACAAATGCTTTGAAATCAATCCAGCAGCGATCAGTCTTTCGACTTGGCAGCCTTCTTCGGCTTAACCGCAGACCAAACCTGCTGTTTTGCAAAGTAAGCCAGGATCGTTGCGAACAACACGAAACCAAGCACCGCGAAGCCAGTCTGACGGCGCTTCACCAAAGTCGGTTCTGCCGTCCAGGTAAGGAATGCCGCAACGTCGATCGCCATCTGGTCGATCGTCGGATCAGGGTTGCCCGGCGCATAGGTTACCTGACCATTTGCGGTCAAAGGCGGCGCCATAGCGATGTTGAGATTGGGGAAATATTTGTTGAAATGCAGACCCGGCGGGGTGCTGAAATCAGGAAATTCCTTCGTCAGCTTTACCGGCACTCCGGAATAGCCGGTGAGCAGCGAATGCACATAGGCGGTGCCATCATGGCGCGCCTTGGTGATCAATGACAGATCGGGCGGGATCGCGTTGTTGTTGGCCGCTGCGGCCATCACATTATTAGCATACGGTGATGGGAAATAGTCGGTTGGAAGGCCGGGCCGGGTGGTGACTTCGCCAGTGTTGGGATCGATGCCAGGCACCGCGAAACTGGCCGCTTCCGCTTTAACCTGGCCTTCGTCATATCCAAGCTGAGCAAGATCGCGAATGGCGACGAATTTCAGCGAGTGGCAGGCCGAGCACACTTCCTTATACACCTGATACCCGCGCTGCAGCTGGGCCGTGTCAAAGGTGCCAAACACGCCGTCGCTGGCAAGGTGCAATTCTTTCGGGTGTTTGTAGAAGGCGTGTTCTGCGGTTTCTTCGCCCATCCCTTCGGTCGCGGCAACAAATGCGCCGTTCCCGAATGACCACAACACCGCCACGGCGAAGAACAAACCAGTCAGAATTCCGAAGAGGCGGATCATGTCAGTCGCTTTCTACTAATTTTGCCGAGCACCAGCGCGCTCAATTCGCGGCAGTAGTGGTTGCAGGGTCTGCGCCAAGAGCGGCGTCCTTGTCGGACCCCAATACCGATTCAGTGATCGAATATGGCAATGGCTTGGGCTTCTCGATCGAAGAGACGATGGGCAGAATCACCAGGAAGTGCAGGAAGTAATATGCGGTCGCCAATTGGCTGAACATCACAAATGGTTCTTCTGCTGCGGCGCCGCCCAACCAGAATAGGATCGCCATATCGACGACCAGTATCCAGAAGAAAACCCGGAACAGCGGGCGGTAGTGGCCCGAGCGCACAGGTGATTTGTCCAGCCACGGCAGGAAGAACCACACCAGAATTGCGGCAAACATCGCCAACACGCCCATCAGCTTCGCCGGGATGAAGAAGAAATCTACCGTGAAAGCACGCAGAATTGCATAGAATGGCCAGAAATACCATTCAGGCACGATGTGGGCCGGAGTCGAGAGCGGGTTCGCTTCTATGTAATTGTCCGGATGGCCCATATAATTGGGCAAGAAGAATACCATCGCGAAGAATAGCAGCAAAAATACGCCCAGCCCGAAGCCGTCCTTGGCCGTGTAATAGGGGTGGAACGGTAGCGTATCAGCCTCGGTTTTGATTTCCACGCCGGTCGGGTTGGATGACCCGGGAATATGCAGCGCCCAGATATGCAGGATCACTACACCAGCTATCAGGAATGGCAGCAGGAAGTGCAGGCTGAAGAAGCGGTTTAGCGCGGCATTGTCAGGTGCAAAACCGCCGAGCAACCAGATCTGGATCGGCTCACCCACCAACGGAATCGCGCCGAACAGGCCGGTAATCACCTTCGCGCCCCAAAAACTCATCTGCCCCCAAGGCAGAACGTAACCCATAAATGCGGTTGCCATCATCAACAGGAAGATGACCACGCCCAGAAGCCAGATCATTTCGCGCGGGGCTTTGTAAGAAGAATAGAAGAACCCGCGGAAGATATGCAAATAGACCACCACGAAGAAGAAGCTGGCGCCGTTGGCATGCGCATAACGCATCAGCCAGCCCCAGTTTACATCGCGCATGATATGTTCGGTGGTAGCAAATGCGACCAGCGCATTCGGCGCATAATGCATCGCCAGCACCACACCGGTGATGATCTGCATAACCAGGCAGAAACCTGCCAACACGCCGAAATTCCACATATAGCTGAGGTTGCGCGGAACCGGATAACCGGCCCCGATAGCGCCATAGACCAAGCGCGGCAGCGGCAGTTTCTCGTCGAGAAACTTCGTCAGACCATTGGTCGGTTCATATTGGCGGGCCCAAGGAAAACTCATGTTGTTTCTCTTCTCACTTAACCAACTGTAACGACCGTATCGGACGTAAATACATATTCCGGCACTTCGAGGTTCTTCGGCGCAGGGCCTTTACGGATCCGCGCGGCAGTGTCGTAGTGTGAACCGTGGCAGGGGCAGAAATATCCGCCATACTCTCCGCGGTTCTCACCTTCGGCAGCGCCCAGCGGAACACAGCCGAGATGGGTACACACGCCCATCGTAATTAGCATGTCGCCGTGACCTTCCTTGGTCCGATCCGCCAGGGATTCAGGATCGCGCAAGGACGATACTGCCACCGCATCGGCTTCCGCAATTTCCTTCGGCGTAAGCCGACGCACAAACAACGGTTGCTTGCGGAAAACTGCCTTGATCGCCTGACCGACCTCGATCGAACTCACATCGATCTCCGTGCTGCTTTCGGCGAGCACATCGGCAGAAGGCGACATTTGGCTGACCAGCGGCAGAACCACTGCAACCGCGCCAACGCCGGCGAAACTCACTGCCGCAATATTGATAAAGTCGCGCCGCCGAACGCCGTCTTCACCTTCGTTACCGATAACAGCACTTGGTGTCGGGTTAGCAATGCCAGTCGTTTCAGCCATTCATCCAGCCTTGTTAAGTCGTCAAACGCCCGGCAGATCATGCCGGACACAGTAGGTGCCGATCGGCCGCATCTTCAGGATATCGCCCCGTTTTGCAGCAAGTCGGGCAGTTGCCAAACGGCCTCAGCCCAACGCCGGTTTGGGCGCGCTGATAGCCGTGATTGGTCGCCCTGCCAACCGCCTTTTTGGCATGCCCCGTTCGGTTTTATGCAATAGAGACGGGTAGGTTGGCGATGTCCAGCCCACAGCGGCGCAAAATTCCGCAGAAGAAGCGCCAGAAACCGTAGCGGCATAGCCCCATCATCGAGCAAGTTACAGAGCTAGGCCGATCAGGCTTATCTGTCGTCCGTAGGTCCTTTCGCCTCGGTGCGTTGATCTGCGGTAGGAGAAGAACCGGGATTCTTCGGCGTAGGTGTCGAGGCCAAGCGGTTCGACCGTGCCGACACCGCATTCGGCCAAACGTGATGCTACATAGGATTCAAGATCAAACTGGCTGTGACCGGGTTTTCCGGAAATGAAATATCGATCCGCATCCGGCCCGAACCCAGTCCGGAAACCGTCATCCACTTCGTAGCTGGCCTGAGCAATGCACGGCCCAATCGCGGCACGAATTCGCGCCGGGATAGCGCCCAGTTGCTCCATCGCAGCCACAGTTGCGGCAATCACCCCGTCATGAGCCCCCCGCCATCCGGCATGGGCTGCGGCGACCACGCCCGCTTCTTCGTCCGCCAACAGCACCGGCGCGCAATCTGCGGTGACAACGCCCAACAGCAAGCCGGGACGGTCAGTTACCAGCGCATCGGCGCGGGGCCGGTCCGGCAGCGCCCACGGTTCGCGAACGATTACCGCGTCAGACGAATGCACCTGATAAGGCGTGACCAATTCCGCGCCCGGCACAATCGCATCGGCTGCCCTGTGGCGGTTCTCGGTTACTGCCGCATCATCATCCGAGGCGCCTAAGCCGGCATTGAGGCCCGCAATCACTCCGGTCGATACGCCGCCGCGCCGCCCGAAAAACCCGTGCGGGACACTCTCCAGCACCGGAGCGCGAGTGACTTCAACCAATTCATCCAAGGCTGCGGGTCACTTGTTCGAATGTATCGCGGGATAAGGCTGGTGCCGCCGCGATCCGCTCCAGCTCTGCCCGCATCAATGCAGCGCGGCCCGGTTCCAACCGCCGCCAACGGCCGAGCGGGGTGACAAACCGCGCCGCCGTTTGCGGATTGATCGGATCGAGCGCGAGGATCAGATCGGCAATCATCCGGTAACCTTCCCCGCTGCCCGCGTGGAATGCCTGCGGATTTCCGGCAAAGGCCATATAGAGCGAACGCACCCGGTTGGGGTTACGCAGAGTGAAATCGGGATGGTCGGCCAGCGCTTTCACATGCGCCAACGCCCCCGGATGCAAAGACGAGGCCTGCAGTGCAAACCATTTGTCGATCACCAGATCATTACCCTGATAGCGCCGGTAAAAATCGATCAATTTGTCCGTCCGCGCGGCAGTGTTCAGTCCCGCCAGCACCATCAATGCGCCCTGCCGGTCGGTCATTGTCTCGGCGGCAGCATATTGCGCAGCTGCCATGTCAGAGGCTGCCGCCACATCACCCGCGGCCAGATAGACCAGCGCCTGCGTCTTAACCTTGCGCGCACCGCGAGCCGCAGCATCGAGCGAGGTCGGAACGGCGCTGGCCCGGGCATGAAGGTCTGACAATTCCTGCGCCAATTGGGTGCCGAGCCAAGTCTTCAAGCCTTCGCGCTCAGCGTGAATCCGGGCAGGGTCCGAGATATCCAGCTGTTCCGCCAGATAGGTCTGGCCTGGAAGCATCATCAACTCGCCGCGCATGGAATCGTCAATTTCAGGATCAGTCAGGACAGCGCGCAATGCAGCAGTGATGTCAGCCCTCGCGGCGCTCCGGGCCCCGTCGTCCAGTCCTTCGCCAGCAGCAAGTGCGAGATGGCCGACAACCAGATCCTG
>JBBKWK010000101.1:0-7834 GCA_037968915.1 Pontixanthobacter sp. | reverse complement strand
CCATCCAAATAAGAATTGGAGGCCGGCGGGCGTTACCCGCCACCTTTGTTTCGTGGAGCCCGGACTTTCCTCGGTATCCTTAACGGATAACGCGGCTGCCCGGCCCCCTGGCAATCAATTATCTAGCGGTTCCGCGGTCGCGATCAAGGAGCAAATGGAACAGAATGGCGCGCAGCTGTCCGTCGATCTGACCGTCGATGCGGTGTGGGCGCCAGCGACGCTGGAATGCCTCGATCGCCTTGTGCCCGTCGGTGATGTCATAGCCCCACCGTTCCAGCGCCAGATAGAACGCCCCGTCATTGTCGAACGGATCACCGATGGTGATATCCGGATTGGGCAATGCGAGGCCGTATTCAGCCAGCCGGTCCCACGGGAACAGCTCGCCCGGATCGGTTTTACGCGCCGGAGCAACGTCGGAATGACCGATTACATTCGCACGCGGGATATCATGCGTCTTTATCATCCGCGCCAGCAGCGGCACCAGCGCATCGATCTGCGCGTCGGCAAAGGGGCGATAGCCAAGCGCGTGACCCGGATGATCGAGCTCGATCCCGATACTGGCGGAATTCACATCTTTATGTCCGCGCCAATAGCTGGCTCCGGCGTGCCATGCGCGCTTGTCCTCCGGCACCATCGAGGTAACCTCGCCCGCTTCGCTGATCAGATAATGCGCGCTGACTTGCGATTCCGGATCACACATTCGCTGGAGTGCTACTTCGGGATCGGCCATTTCAGTATAGTGGATTACCACCATTGAAATGGGCAATTGGCGCTCACCGAAATTGGGCGACAGCACTTCGCGGTGGACCAGCTCGTCCTTCATCGAATGGTTCGATTAGCCGATGGGCGCCGCTGTGCCATTATCCAATCATTCCTTCGGGCTGCGGCAGAACCGCGCCCAGCACCAATGCCTCGTCCGTCCGCTGATATTGGAGACCCCCGCCAGCCTGATCGGCCAGCAGGAAAATCATATGCGCGGGCGCAGTGCGGCTGGATAATTCACTGGCCGGCAGGGATCCCTCCAAAGCCTTGCCGATCGTATCGTCGAAGGCAATTTTCGGACCGGTCGCCCGGACCACGATTTCGCTCGCCCCGTCCCGCAATTCCGCGCCGATATCCAGCGACCCGCCGCGCACCAGCGCGTCAATCGCGATATGGGCGAAGTTGAGGAGCACTTTTACTGCATCCTTGGGCAATTTGGCATCGGCCAACGCCCAGTTGACCTGCACCTTGGGCTTGTCCGCAACCAGTGCTTCGATCAGTGCTTTGGGCTCAGCCACTTCGACAAATTCGCCAAAGCCGCCCGCGGCGCCGAATGCGAGGCGGAAGAATTTCAGCTTGTCGGTGCTGATCTTGGCGCTTTGTTCGAGTAATTCGAAACAGCGCGCCCGCATTTCCGGGTCTTTCTCGTCCGCCAGCAACTCCAGCCCATTGCTCATCGCGCCCACCGGGCTGAGCAAATCGTGGCACAGGCGGGAACACAACATTGCGGCAAGGTCGACAGAGGCAGTGGTCATGCAATAAATTTCCGAATTGGGGGTCTGGTCAAATGTCTTAGCGGTCTGGACTTGTATAGCCAACCGCTTCGAAACCGGAAGGGGTATCGCGCCAGAATCGTACGCGGCTCAGCCCGATTATTGCCCAAATGCGCCCGTCCCCTGTAGCCATGGCACGGTCGGTGGCGGAGGGCTGCGGCGGGCCTTGGGGGTGTGAGTGGTAATAGCCGATGATTTCAGGGCCGCCGCTGCGGGCATCCCGGTGTGCATCGATCAGCGCCTGCGGGTCGATCTCAAAATGAGTCTCGGGCGCGGGATGGACGTTCCCGGCTGGCTGTACAGACGCAATGTAGCCGTCTCGACCAAGCAGCAGACCGCAAGCTTCGAGCGGCGAAGCGCAGACGGCCTCGGCGTGAAGCGCCTCGAGGGCGTGGGGGGCGAGCGTGAGGTTCATCGTCCCAATAAGGCCATAAGGAAAAACAGCCCTTCGACAAGCTAAGGGTAGGCGGTTAAGGGGCTTTGTGAGCAAATCCGAAACAGACCCGAACCTTATTACCGGCACAATCGCCGCCGCAGGCCGCATCGACAAGACGCTGGCCGAGGCGTCTGGCCTGTCGCGCGAACGCGTCAAGGCGCTGATGGCGGAAGGCGCGATCATTGTCGGCAAGACAATCGCCAAGAACCCGTCGGCTAAAATGCAACCGGGCGCGCATTTCACTATCAAGGTTCCTCCGCCAGTGGAGGCCGCCGCCCAGCCGCAGGACATTCCGCTGGATGTCGCATTTGAAGATGAACATCTCATCGTGATCAACAAAGCTGCGGGAATGGTCGTCCACCCGGCGGCCGGCAATTACGATGGCACGCTGGTCAATGCGTTGTTGTTTCACTGCAAAGGCCAACTGTCGGGCATCGGCGGGGTAGCGCGGCCTGGCATCGTCCACCGGATCGACAAGGATACTTCTGGTTTGCTGGTGGTCGCAAAAACTACTGCCGCCCACGAAGGCCTCGCCAGGCAATTCGCAGATCACTCGATCGAGCGCACCTATCAGGCCGTTTGCGCAGGTCACCCTGCGCCGCCATCGGCCACCATCGACAAGCGAATCGGGCGGTCCGATCATAACCGCAAGAAAATGGCTATTCTCGACGATAATTCTTCGCGCGGAAAACACGCGGTGACGCATTACAACACATTGAAACCCCTAAGGTTTTGTAGCTTGATCGAATGCCGCCTGGAAACCGGGAGGACTCATCAGGTGCGGGTTCATCTTTCGTCAATCGGCCATCCGTTATTGGGGGACCCAACATATGGACGGATCCCATCGCAATTACGGACGGTTTTGCGCGATCTCGGCTTTGACCGGCAGGCGCTTCACGCCGCCTCGCTCGGCTTTATTCACCCCGCCACAGGCGAAAAGGTGGAATTTCACGCCGAATTACCCGCCGACATGCGGGAACTGATCGACGAAACCGGTCGTTTAAATCGATGAAATGCGCTTCAAGACGCAAAAGAATCCTCTATATGTAACCATGTGGCCCGCACGAACGGATGCCCATCAGGGGTCTGAAACCGCGAGTCGACGCAAGAAAGGTTAGGGAAAAAGTGAGCACGAGTAAGAAATTGACAGTCCCGGCCCTTAGTGGTGAGCAAAGCATCAACCGCTATCTGGCCGAGATCAAAAAATTCCCCATATTGAAGCCCGAGCAGGAATACATGCTCGCCAAGCGCTATGCCGAACATGAAGATCCCGAGGCAGCGGCACAGCTGGTAACCTCGCATCTCCGATTGGTGGCGAAAATCGCCATGGGTTACCGCGGATATGGCCTGCCGGTCAGCGACCTGATTTCCGAGGGGAATGTCGGGCTGATGCAGGGCGTCAAGAAATTCGAACCCGATCGCGGCTTCCGCCTCGCCACCTACGCAATGTGGTGGATCAAGGCGAGCATGCAGGAATTTATCCTGCGCAGCTGGTCGCTGGTCAAAATGGGCACCACCGCCGCACAGAAGAAGCTGTTCTTCAATTTGCGCCGGATGAAAAAGGAATTGGAAGCCTATGAGGATTCCGACCTTCACCCCGATGATGTGACGCAGATTGCCACAACCCTTGGCGTTGCCGAGCAGGAAGTCATCAACATGAACCGCCGGATGATGATGGGCGGCGATGCTTCCCTCAACGTCCAGATGCGCGGCGATGAAGATGGCGGGAGCCAGTGGCAGGATTGGCTGACCGATGACGGTCCGCTGCAGGATGAAATGGTTGCCGAAGCGGAAGAGGCTTCCGTTCGCCATGAAATGCTGGGCGAAGCGATGGATAGCCTGAATGACCGCGAAAAGCACATTCTGACCGAACGGCGCCTGACGGATAATCCGCAGACACTGGAAGAATTGTCACAGGTGTATTCGGTTAGCCGCGAACGCATCCGCCAAATCGAAGTGCGGGCGTTCGAAAAGCTGCAGAAGGCGATGAAGAGCATCGCTGGTGAACGGCTGATGCCAACCGCGGCGTAATTTGTTTGGCCTCAAGCGCCGGCGGGGCCATCCTGCCCCTAAGGCTTTCCTCGCATAAGCTCGGGCGGCCAGTCGGCCTTTGGCTGCCGCGACCCAGCGCTGACATAATCTACGTATCGGGCACCAAGTTTCTTGGTGCCCGATTTGCATCATAGTCTCGGTCCGCGACCAGCGGACCGCAAGGCCGACCGGTCGCCGGGCAGTTAGTCCGCCCCTCGGAGGCGTGAGCGAAGCGAACTGGCCGCGAGAGAAGACATACCCTGCTCCGCCGGCGCTTGCGGAAAACAAAAGACTCTCATTTCCGCGATCGCCCCGCTAGTGACGTGTCATGATCTGGGCGGCAAAATTTCTCGTAAAATTTATCCTGTGGTTCATCGGCATCAGCTTGGCGCTGGTCCTGGTGTTCAAATTCGTTCCGCCGCCGGTTACAGCTACTATGGTGCTGAACGGAGACGGTATTTCCAAGGATTGGGAATCGCTTAGCAACATCGACCGCAATCTGGTCAGCGCGGTGATTGCGGCAGAAGACGGCAAGTTCTGCAGCCATGACGGATTTGACCGGGAAGCCATTGAAAAAGCGATAAAGCGCAATGCGCAGGGCGGGCGAATTCGCGGCGGCTCCACCATCAGCCAGCAAACCGCCAAGAATGTCTTTCTGTGGCAAGGCGGCGGCTTTTTCCGCAAGGGACTGGAGGCGTGGTTTACCTTCCTGATCGAGAATATTTGGGGCAAACAGAGGATCATGGAAGTCTATCTGAATGTCGCGGAAACCGGTATCGGAACCTACGGCGCAGAGGCAGGCTCGCAGCGCTATTTCCAACATTCAGCCGCTCGTTTGAGCAAGACTGAAGCGGCGCGTATGGCCGCCGCCCTGCCGCTGCCCAAGAAACGGTCCGTCAGCAACCCGTCCGGCTTCACTCGCCGTTATGGCAATACAATTGCCGCGCGCATGGGCTCTGTTCGGCGTGACGGGCTTGATGCCTGCGTGTACGATTGATCCCGATGGGTAGCGGGCATTCTCATGATCATGGACACGCGGCGCACGGCGGGCACGGCCATGCTCCAGCCGATTTCGGCAACGCGTTTGCCATTGGCGTGGTCCTCAACACCGCATTCGTCATTATCGAGGCGAGCTACGGCTATCTGTCCGGGTCGATGGCGCTGGTTGCCGATGCGGGACATAATCTTTCCGATGTTCTGAGCCTGCTGCTGGCGTGGGGCGCGAGTATTCTGACCAAACGGGCACCTTCGCAGCGATTTACCTACGGCCTGAAAAGCTCGACCATTTTGGCGGCGATGGCCAATGCCGGGCTGCTGCTGGTGGCGCTGGGCGCGATATTATTCGAAACATTGCACCGGTTTTACGAACCTTCACCGGTCGCGGGCATGACTATGGTGATCGTCGCGGGCATCGGCATTGTGATCAATACCGGTACAGCGTTGTTGTTCATGCGCGGGCGCAAGGATGACCTCAACATTCGCGGCGCGTTCCTGCACATGGCCGCCGATGCGCTGGTTTCGGTCGGGGTAGTGGTTGCCGGGATCGCCATTTTGATAACTGGCGCGCTGTGGATTGATCCAGTCACCAGCCTGGCCATCGTAGCGATCATTGCGTGGGGCACATGGGGCCTGCTTAAAGACAGCGTAAAGATGGGTTTGCTGGCCGTGCCGGAGGGAATCGAGGAAAGCTCCGTGCGTGATTATCTGACTGGATTGCCCGGCGTAGTAGCAGTCCACGATTTGCATATCTGGGCCATGAGCACGACCGAAACTGCGCTGACAGCCCATCTGGTGGTGCCTGACGGCACCGCAGGAGACACATTCTTGAGCGATATTTCAGACCATCTCGCGCACGACTTCCGGATCGGGCATAGTACCATCCAGATCGAAACAACCCGGGACTGCGACAGCTGCTAGTGATGAACGATCCTGGTCCACATTCCACAGACGTCGATACTGCAAGAACGCGCCTGCGCGAGGCGATGCAACGGTTGGCCGAAGGTGACCGCGGCGCGCTGGAATGGATTTATCAGGCTACCTCGGCGAAACTATTTGGCATCTGCCTACGTATCTTGGGTGACCGGGGCGAAGCGGAGGATGCGTTGCAAGACGTCTATGTCAGCCTGTGGCAGCGGGCAAAAACCTATGATCCTGGCCGGGCCAGCCCGATCAGTTGGCTGGCCGTGTTTGCACGCAACCGGGCGATTGACAGGTTACGCAAAAGCAAGGTCCGCAGCGGTTCAGTGCCGGTGGACGAGGCGTTGGAGCTGCCGGACAAGGAACCTATGGCCGATGCAATTCTCGAAAGCGGCGAACGCAGCGCGCGCATCCACCATTGCCTCGGCACATTGGAGGAACGGCAACAAGACGCGATCCGCACCGCCTTTTTTGAAGGAACGACCTATGCGGAACTGGCCGAGCAGCGCGCCGTACCGCTGGGAACAATGAAAAGCTGGGTCCGCCGCGGACTGGCCAAGCTGAAAAGGTGTCTGGAAGAATGACCGCACCCGAAGAAAATGGCCCCGAATTGCCGGAACGCGAGATTCTTGCGGCAGAATATGTGCTTGGCCTGCTGGATGCAGCGGTGACGCTAAAGGCGCGCGGGCTGCTCACCAGTAACCCTGAATTTGCCGAGCAGGTAGCGCGCTGGGAAGACCGGCTGGCCCCGCTGCTCGACACCATGACGCCAGCCGCGCCGGGTGATGACATGTGGCCGCGCATTCAGGCCGCACTGGATCAAGCCGATTTGGCCGGGGAACCGGTGATTGAAGTGCTGGCCCTGCGCCGCCGGGTCCGCACTTGGAAAATCGCGACCGGTTTTTCCGCTGCGGCGGCGCTTGCGTTGGCATTTGTGGCATTACCGAACCTGCGCGCGCCGGCGCCTGATACGCTTCCTGATGCTGGGCCCCCTGCTGTTGGGCAGGCGCAGCAATTTGCGGCGGCCGATCCGCTGGTCGCCTCCATCCCCATCGGCGACACGCAATTGCGGCTGGGCGTCACCTATCTTCCCGACCGCGAGGAAATGCTGGTGTCCGCCAGCGGGCTGTCTGCAGACGGCGTACATGATCATGAATTGTGGCTGGTCACAGCCAACCAAGGCACAAAGTCGCTCGGCGTCGTGGTCCCCGGTGAAGAACGCCGGGTCCCTGTGGACCGGGCCTTGGCAAAGCAACTGCACAATGGTTCATCCTTGGTCCTAACCCGTGAGCCGATTGGCGGCGCCGGGCCAAACGGCGTTGCAGGTCCAATTGTGGCCAGCGGAAATTTACGCGAAACCTAAACAAATTTGCATCCAGTCAGCGATTGGCTTCGTATCTTTTTCACAAGCTGGACGGGCTTGCCTTGAAATGGAGACTACGATGCCGAAGAATTTCTCACGCTATGCCCTGCCGATGACCGCGCTTGTTGCGCTGACCGGCGGCTGTACAACCATGGACGCCGATATGGATCCGGGCATGCAGACCGCCAGCGCCAGCAGCGAACAGACTGTGATGGTCGGCGGTGCAGCGATGTATCCGAGCCGTAACATCATCGAAAACGCGGTCAATTCTGCCGATCATACGACATTGGTCGCTGCGGTTAAGGCAGCCGGTCTGGTCAACACATTGTCTGGCCCGGGCCCCTTCACTGTCTTCGCACCGACCAATGCCGCCTTTGCGAAACTGCCTGCAGGAACGGTGGAAACTCTGGTGAAGCCTGAAAACAAGGCCACCTTGGCCAGCATCCTGACCTACCATGTGGTTCCCGGCCGGGTCACAGCCAGCGATCTGGTGAGCATGATCCGTGCAGGCAACGGTTCGGCCAAGCTGACCACCGTAAATGGCGGCACGCT